>JAAYCJ010000001.1 GCA_012729815.1 Phycisphaerae bacterium
GCCTGGCCCAACTTGGGTTGCAGCCGGGCGATACCGTGCTGGTGCATAGTTCGCTCTCGTCGTTGGGCCGGGTCGACGGCGGCCCGGATGCCGTCATCGACGCCCTGCTGGATGTTCTCGGGCCCGATGGTACGCTGTTGATGCCCAGCTTTCAGTCCGGCAGCGAACATGCCCTCGTCCGCAGCGGCTGCGTGTTCGACGTGCGGACCTCGCCTTCCGAACTGGGCGTGATCACCGAGGTCTTTCGCCGACGGCCCGGCGTGCTCCGCTCGATCAGTCCAACCCACTGCACCGCCGCCGTCGGACGCTGGGCCCAGACTCTCCTCGACGGCCATCAGTTCTGCAACGTCTCGGTCGGCCACGGCAGCCCGTATCAGAAGCTTGTCGCGGCCGGCGGCAAGATCCTGCTGTTGGGCGTCACGCACGCCGCCGACACGACGCTTCACTTCGTCGAAAACACCAACGGGGCCCCCACCGTCTGCCGCGAGCTGCACCGTCCGATGGCCATCGACCTCGACGGCCGATGCTGGGTCGTGCCGACCCATCCGCACGTGCCGGGCGTCAAACGCCGCTATCCGCGCGTCGAGGACGATCTGCTCGCCGCGGGCATCCAGACCAACGGCACGGTCGGCCAGGCCCTTTGCCGCCTCGTCGAGGCCGGCCCGATGGCCGACCTGATCGGCCGGAAGATCCAGAACGATCCGCTCTACCTGATCGAGGTGTTTTGCCCCTGACGGACGCCGCTGCGGCCGGCACATTCACGGAGTATCCCCCAATGGCGCATCCCGCACAATGGCTGCACGACGGTCTCTACGGCCTGATGGTCCACTACCTGGTCAGCCCTCAGGGCGCGACGCCCACAGCCTGCACCGCCGAGCTCAACCGCACCGTCGATAACTTCGATCTCGACCGGTTCATGGCCCAGTTCGACCGCTGCGGAGCCGACTGGCTGATCTTTACCCTCGGCCAGAACACCGGCTGCTACTGCAGCCCGAACGACTTCCTCGACGCCGCCCTGCCCGGCCGCACCTCCCGCCGCGATCTGGCCCTCGAAATCGCCCAGCGGGTCAAGGAATCCGGCAAGAAGATGATCCTGTATCTGCCCGCCGAGGTCGCCGGCCAATCGGCGGAGATCAAGAACGCATTCGGATGGAAGGACGGCGACGTCGCCCAATCGGCCTTTCACGACAGCTATCTGAAATTCGTGGAGGCCTACTCGGTCAAGTTCGGCGATCTGAATGACGGCTGGTGGTTCGACGGCTGCTTCGAGCAGTTCCATCACGGCCGATGGGACTGGATGCGATGGCTTGCCGCCGCCAAGAGGGGCAATCCATCCGCCATTGTCGCCCTCAACGACGGGGCCTTCTGCGTCGGCAACATCAAACCGCTCACGCCGCTGGAGGACTACCACGCGGGTGAAATCCATCTTCTCGAGGACGGCCGGATTCGCACCGACTTCGTCGGCGAAGGGGCGACGATGACACCGGACGGCAAGGTCCGCGACAAGACCGCCACGTTCTATATGCCCGACGGCCGGTTCATCGACGGCGTCCAGTGGCACGCCCTGCTGCCGCTCGACTGCTCGTTCAACCCGCACGTTCCGACGATGTCCTACGCCGACGACGAGCTGTTCGTCTGGGCCGCCGCGTGCAAAAAGGTCGGCGGCGCGGTCACCATCAACGTGCCCATCGACACGGCTGACGGCTGGATTCCGGAGAAGTCCCTGGCCCAGCTTGCGCGCCTGGCTGACTTTCTGACGGTCGACTGATCGCTTGGCTCATTTCCCCGCTGTGACCGGGCTGCCGGTGTGGCGGGTGCGTTTGGCTTGGAATGAGCGGGCCTGGTCGATGAAGGCTTCGAGCCGCGTGTCCATGGTCGGGTCGCCCTGACCGTCGTACATGATGGTGATCATCGGCATGTTGTCGAGGTCCTGGGCCAGCTTCTTCATGACGGCGGAGACGATCGTCGAGGGCATGCAGGTGAACGGCCCGACGTTGACGATCGCGTCCACGCCGTGACGGTGGTACTCGATCATCTTGCCCACCGACAGTCCCGCTTCGCCCTCGAAGCTGTCGTGAATGTACGCACTGCCGAACTCGATAATCTCTTCGACCGCCGGCTCGACCGCGTGCGGAATCACCTCTTCGAACGGTTCGGCGAGGTTTCGCTCGATCTTCTTCTGCAGCCGGTCCTTGACCCAGTTAATCATCAGGCTCTTCCACTCGGCCTCGCGCCGCGCCGTCCGTTTGCGGGTGAAGTTGGTGTAGTACATCCACTCGGCGAAGCTGGCCAGCGACACCTGCGCGCCCAGCGATTCGAGCCGGTCCACCAGGTAGTCGTTGCTGAACACATGGCTTCGCACGTAGATCTCGCCCACGATCCCGATGTGCGGTTTGCGGACGGTGCGGTCCACCTTGATCTGCTTGAACGCCCTGGCCGCCGAGCGCATCATCGCGCCCAGTTCGCGTTCCGAGGCGTTGGCTTCGATGGCTCGGCTGACCTCGTCCACCCACCGCCGGTAGGTTTCGACCGTCTCGCCGCTGCGGATTTCGTACGGCCGAAGGGCCAGCAGCGCCTTGAGCAGCACGTCCACCGCCACGATCCCGTTCCAGGCCAGGCGCGTCGGGTCCTGGCGGAACTGCCGGAAGTCCTCGTAGAAGCTCTTGTCCTGCGATGGCGAGACCACCGGCACGCCGGCCATTCCAATCTCGTTCAACACCAGCCGCTGGAGGCAGTTGTACTGCCCGAACCGGCACGGGCCCGATCCGCCCGGCATGAAGAATGCCGAGTGCTCGGCGTCAAATCCCGTCGACCAGGCCTTCTTGACCATGTCGCCCGTGGTCACGATGCACGGCAAACACTCTTTGCCGGTGGTGAATCGCCGGCCGATCTCCAGCGTCTCCTGGTCGGCCAGCGGCAGGACCTCCGACGGCTGGCCGCACGCCCGGAACGCCGCCGCCAGAGCGTAGGCGTGATCGCCCATCCACGGGATATAAACCTTGCGCCTCGAGCAGTCGACCCGGGCGATCTGGAGCTCTTCCTCGCGGATCGGGGCCGGCTGAACGTTCTTGGCGTTGCGCAGCGACTCCAGATAGGCCTCGAGCCGCGTGACCACGCCCGCGTCGGCTGAATGCTCGTCGATCTCCAGCATCAGGTAGGGCTTCTGGCCCATCAGGTCCTTGAAGAACGTGCCGATAAACGAATCCGGCCCGCAACTGAAATTGGTCAGGTAGACCGCGAAGAGCCGCGGATCGTTTCGCACGATCTTCGCGCCCTTGATGATCCGCTGGCCGTACTTCCAGTACATCCCGTCCTTGGCCTGATAGCGCGCGTTGGCTGAGACCGTGCTGAAATCCAGGAAGTCCAGCGGGATGGTCAGCATACCGAGCTTGCGGAGCTTGCCGGGGATATCGAGGCTCACGCCCGGATCGCAGCCGTTGTACGGCCGGCTGACCAGGACCATCGCCCGCTCGTCCGGCTTGACCTGCCCGAGCACTTCCTGGCCTCTCTGACGGCATGCCGCCTCAAACGCCCTCTGGGCCGCCTGGGCCGCCCGAAGGGCCGAGGCGATCTGCGCCTTGCTGACGCCCAACTCGTCGCAGAGCACCTGCATGCAGCGGACCAGTTCCTTCCAGCCGTCCTGGAAACGCACGTACGGGGCCAGCATCTTCGTTCCGTACCGCTGCAGGTCGATCGCCACCTGGATCTGGTACGGGATCGTCTGCACGTACGGGCAGAGCTGGTTGTTGATGTCCGGCTCGTCGCGCTCCAGTGAGACCACGCTGGGCAGCCACAGGTAGTCGAGCTTGCGATCCAGCAGATCGATCACGTGGCCGTGGGCCACCTTCACCGGGAAACACGGCTGCGAGACCACCGCCTCGACGCCGCGCCGGATCAGTTTCTTGGTCGACGGCGGGCTGACGATCGGCTCGTAGCCCAATTCGTCGAAGAACGTGCCCCAGAACGGCAGAAGCTGGAAATTGCCCAGCATCAGCGGAATGCCGACCGTCTTGCGGCCGCCGCTGGGTTTGCGGCGGACGCGGGCGAACTTCTCCAGCATCGCCTGCCGCTCGCGGAACAGGTCGGGAATCGTTGCCGTCGTCTGCTCCTGGTCCTTCTTGACGTTGTACCGGTCGCACCGCGATCCGTAGTACAGCGGGGCGTCCGACCCTTCAATCGTCACTTCCTTGATCTCGCAGTTGTTCGCGCAGTGCGTGCACTCGAACGACCGGATCTCGTATTTCCGCTGCGAGATGTCAAAGCCGCGGAACGTGCTGGTCGTGATCCCCTTCGTCTCGACGTAGCGCTTGGCCAGGATCGCCACGCCGATCGCCCCGGTCACCTCGTGGTGCGGCGGGACCGTTACCGGCTTGCCCGTGACCGACTCGAACGCCGCGACCACGCCCTTGTTGAACGCGGTGCCGCCCTGGAAGAAGATCCGGTTGCCGATCTTGCGCCGCCCGACCACGCGGTTCAGGTAGTTGGCCACGATCGAGTAGCACAGCCCGCCCACCAGGTCGTCCGTCCGAGCCCCCTGCTGCTGGTAGTTCAGCAGGTCCGACTCCATGAATACCGTGCACCGCTCGCCCAGACGGATCGGATTCTCAGCCGAGAGGGCTAGGTTGCTGAACTGCGTCTTGATGTCGATTCCCAGCCGCTCGGCCTGCTCCTCCAGGAACGAGCCCGTCCCGGCTGCGCACGCATGGTTCATCTCGAAATCGACCACCACTCCGTTTTCCAACGAGATGTATTTGGAGTCCTGGCCGCCGATCTCGAAGATCGTGTCCACCTGCGGATCGATCACCGCCGCCGCCGTTGCCTGGGCGGTGATCTCGTTGACCACCGTATCGGCCCCGACGA
Source organism: Phycisphaerae bacterium (assembly GCA_012729815.1). Lineage (NCBI taxonomy): Bacteria > Pseudomonadati > Planctomycetota > Phycisphaerae > Phycisphaerae bacterium. Next base: position 4,861 of record JAAYCJ010000001.1, read on the forward strand.
AATCGCCGGTCAGATAGCGTCCGGAACCCGTCGTGGCCACGCCGCGGATCTCGACCTTGTCCGCCACCACCTCGCCGACCATCGCCAAGCCCTGGCGCACCGCCTCCAGCGGTTTGCTCGCGGTCATCAGGTACGCCTTGGCCAGCACCCGCTGCTGTTCGTCAATCACCACCACGTTGGTGCTGATCGAGCCGACGTCGATCCCCAGAAACGCCGGCACCTTCTGGCCCGGCTTGAGGGCCGAAAAGACCTCGTCGGCCTGCGTCTCCATCCGCGGATAGCCGCGCTCGGGCCGCGTGAGTTTCGCCAGCCGGTGCCCGATCGTCTTCTGCGACGAGAGGTACTCCCGCAGCGGATGCAGGTTCACCTCCACGCACGACTTGCCGTCCCAGTCCCGCATCGCCAGCAGGCCCGCCCCGATCGCCCCGGTCAAGGCGTGTTGCTCCGGCACCACGAACTGGCCCGGGCCATCGGCCTCGAGCACCTCCCGCATCGCCCGCACCACACCCGCGTTCCAAGCCACGCCGCCCGTGAACACCACCGGCTTGGTCAGGTCCTTGCCGCGGCCCAGGTTGCTCTTGAGATTCCTTGCCAGCCCGAAGCACAGACCGGCCACGATGTCGTGCACCGGCGTCGCCTGCTGCTGAAGGTGGATCATGTCCGACTTGGCGAACACCGAACAGCGACCGGCCACCCGCGGCGGGACCTCGCACTTCAGCGCCAACTGCCCCAGTTCCGAAACATCCAAGCCGATCCGCGACGCCTGCTGGTCCAGGAAGCTGCCCGTCCCGGCGGCGCACGCCGTGTTCATCGCGAAATCTTCAATACCCGACAGGTCGCCCGCGTCGCCCGACAGGAAGATCAGCTTGCTGTCCTGCCCGCCCATCTCCACCACCGTCCGGGCCTCCGGCACCAGCCGACGGATCGCTGCGGCCTGACAGCTCAACTCGTTGATGAACTTCGTGTCCATCAGCTTGCACACGAACCGCCCCGCAGTGCCCGTGCCCGCCAGCGTCCCGATCTGGCTCGCCGAATGCCGGGTCAGCACGTCATCCAGCAGCGACAGGGCGAACTTGACCGGCTGGCCCAGGTGACGCTGATACTGCTCCTCCAGGACCTTTCCGGCCCCGTCCAGCACGACCAGCTTGGCCGCCACCGAACCGATGTCAAATCCGATATGCACCATCCCCGCTGCGCCCTGCGCCACTGGTTCGGGGGTTGCGTTGGCCGTCGTCTCCGATCCCGCACTCGATCTTTGAACCATATATACCTCTATCTTTCCTCAAGTCCGGCTTCTCGCAGAATCATCGCTAGAGGCTGTCAGCCGGGTTGAGCGCCTCCGAATTGGGCCTATTCTACGGACTTTTTCCCCGCGGGAAAAGCTTTTTGTCTTGAGTCAACGGCCTCCATAGAATATAAATACACTTTTGTAGATCATCGAAAGGCGGCCGTCGATGGAGCGAAAAGAGCTGGAACTCGAAACCCTCTACGAAATCACCAAGGCAATCACCGAGTCGCTTGACCTGCGAACAACTCTAACTGACGTTCTTAAAAAGCTTAATGAGAAGATGGGGATGCTACGGGCCACCCTAACCCTTCTCGATCCGTCCACCGAAACGCTCCGGATCGAGTGCGCACACGGCCTCTCGGAGGCCGCCACCAAGAACGTCTTCTACAAAATTGGCGAGGGCATCACCGGCACCGTCGTTCAGACCGGCCAGGGCGTGGTCGTCCCACGGATCGACAAGGACCGGCGTTTCCTCAACCGAACCCGGAGTCGGGGCGACCTGAAGGCCGCCAAGCTCGGGTTTATCTGCGTGCCGATCAAGCTTTCCGCCCAGACCATCGGGGCCCTGAGCGTCGATGTGCCCGAACGGAGCGCCGATGATCTCGAAGCCGACGTCAAGATCCTTAACATCGTCTCGTCCCTGATCGCCCAGGGCGTCCACCTGATCCGCTCCGTCGAAGAGGAGCGCAACCGCCTGCTCGACGAGAACCTCCACCTGCGCCACCAGTTGCAGGAACGCTACCACCTCGAAGGCGTGCTCGGCAACTCCAGCAAAATGCGGGAAATCCACGAACTGGTCCGCCAGGTCGCGCCCAGCCACGCCACCGTCCTGATCCGCGGCGAAACCGGCACCGGCAAGGAGCTGGTCGCCCACGCCATCCACTACAACTCCCCCCGGGCCGAGCACCCGTTCGTCAAGGTCAACTGCGCCGCCCTGCCCGAGTCCCTGCTCGAAAGCGAACTCTTCGGCTATGAGAAAGGCGCCTTTACCGGGGCCAACCGCTCGCGCAAGGGCCGCTTCCAGCAGGCCGACGGAGGCACCATCTTCCTCGATGAGATCGGCGACATCTCGCCCGCCCTCCAGGCCAAGCTCCTGCGGGTCCTGCAGTTCAAGGAGTTCGAGCCCCTCGGCACCGATGAGACCATCAAGGTCGACGTCCGCGTCCTGGCCGCCACCTCCAAGGACCTCGAAGAGGAACTGCGACGCCAGCGGTTCCGTGAGGACCTCTACTACCGGATCAACGTTTTTCCCATCTTTTTGCCGCCCCTGCGAGAGCGAAAAGACGACATCATGCTTATGGCCGACCACTTCCTGGAACGCTACAGCCAAGCCAACGGCAAGCCCATCCGCCGCATCTCCACTCCCGCCATCGACATGCTGGTCAGCTACCACTGGCCGGGCAACGTCCGCGAGCTGGAAAACTGCATCGAGCGCTCCGTGCTGGTCTGCCAGGAGGACGCGATCCGGGCTGAGCATCTGCCGCCCTCGCTTCAGACCGCCAAAGCCTCGAGCCGCTCGACCCCCGGTTCGATGCCCGGCGCCGTCGAGAACCTCGAACGCGAGATGATCCTTGAAGCCCTCAAGGCCAACCACGGCCATCAGGGCCGCGCCGCCCGCATGCTCGGGGTCACCCAGCGGATCCTCGGCTACAAGATCACCAAGTACGAGATCGACCCCAAAACCTACGCGGGCAAGGGCGTTCTGGCCTGAAATCGCTTAATCGCCGCCGCCACACGTGTAAGCGCGATGGTCAGTCCTCGCCGTCGCCGCCGAGTTCCTGCCGAAGCAGGTGCTCCTTCATCAACTCGCGCAGGACCGCGGTGGCGTAGGATCCAGCGGGCAGGACAAAGTCCAACTGCAGGTACGGCCCGTGTTCGTCCTCGCCGCAGGCCGTAGCCAGTTCAGAGACGCGGACCCGCAGCGGCCGGCGGCTGCCCTTGATCTTGTGACCCTTGGCCTGGCGGAACTCATCGGTCGAGAGGCCCTCAGCCTCCAGCACCGCCGCCTCGACCCGACCCGGCTCCCCTTCCGGAAACCGCATCCGGTAGCCGTAAAGCGGGCCACTGGGGCTGATCTCGAATTGCGCCGCCCGCGGCTGTTCCACGTCGGCATTCTCGACCATGAATACCGCCCCGTTCTCGTGCTTGTAGGCCAGATCGCCGGTCTCCATCCGGTCGATCGCCTCGATCCGCCGGGCCAGCACCTCGTTGAACAGGTACGATTGGTAAGCGGAAACGAACAGCCGCTTGAGATTCCGGTCGATCGACGCGAATGCCCGACCGAATGCTGTCGGATTTCCCGCCAGTATCCGGCAGGCCCGCCGGGCGTCCCGGAAATACCCCGGCCAGACCTCGGCGGCAAGCTCGTACTGGCCCCGGTCGTACAGCTCCCGCGCCCGACGGATCATCTCCCGGTCGTTCTCGTCCGGCCGGCCGCAGAACTGGTCCACAAGATCCTTCGGATTGCCCTGGATCACCGCCCGGCCCATCAGCCAGCTGTCGCCGCGAACGCCGAACCGCTGGTGGCCAAAGTAGTTCGGCACCCCCCGCCGGACCAGCGTCTCCAGCCCTTCCCTCGCGGCCTGCTCCGCGGAAGTGTCGATTTCCCGGACCTTTATCGAAAACCGGTTGCCCGCCAGGTGGCCGAGCTTGAGCTTGTTGACGTGCCGATCCACCCGCAGGATCTGCACGTCCTGCAGCGATATCTGGGCCAACCGCTCCGGCTCCAGGTGCTCGATACTCATCATTTGCCGGGTGACCGCCCGCGCGTCCTTGAGGCCCGCATAACCGATATCCACCTCACGGCGGCCCAGAGCCCGGGCCAGCCGGCGAACCAGTTCCAGCGTTGTTAGTCCGCGCTTCTCCACCTGGAAATAGGTGTGCGTTCCCTCCCCGCTGCACGGGTACTGCGGGATCTCCTCGACCACGAAATCCTCGGGACGGACCTTGATCCGTCCCACCAGCGGCGGGACTTCCGCCGTCAAATACGGCCACTGCGGCAGCGTCTTCACGATCGCCCTCCTTTGGCTCCAAACACCAATACACCCGGCCTTCTTCGCTCTACCGGCGTCGCGGGTCTGCGGTATGATAGCCTCGCCGCCCCCCCCCGGTAAAGGCCCCGGGAAATTTGAAAAATTTTAAAAATGAGGCTGGCTTTTACTCCATTATCAGTTAACATATGTAAGTTGGCCCGGGTCGAGACAACATCGCGGTAGCGAGGCATATGGGGCCGCATGGGAGTTGCCGTGCAGCAGTTTACCGAGACTCAACTAATCGATCAGTTGCGCCAGTGCGGGTTGCGGGCGACGGGGCAGAGGTTGGCGATCCTGCGGGCTCTTCGGCAGGATCGGACGCACCCTTCCGCGGAGGAAGTCTACGACTGTCTCAAGCGGTCCTATCCCACTCTCTCGCTCTCTACCGTCTACAAGACGCTTCAGACGCTGGCCGAGATGGACGTCCTGCAGACCATCGACACCGGCACCGGACGCCAGCGGTTCGAGGGGAATCCCGAGGCGCACCACCACGCCGTCTGCACCCGTTGCGGTCGCGTACTGGATGTGGCTTTCTCGAAATTCCCCGTGGAGCTTCCGGACGGCCGGATTGATCCGAGCTTTGACGTCCTCGGCCTGAAAGTGTATTTCACCGGCCGGTGCCACAAGTGCGCGGGCAACGGCAAGTCCGGTTCCTGACCGGACCGCCCGCTAGCGGATCATCACCAGCAGCATCTTGAACCGTTGCGGCGCCTTGACCGCGTGCGGTTCGTCGGCGGGCATGATGATCGTCTCCCCCGCGCCGAGACGATGCGGCCGGCCGGAGATGACGAACTCCCCTTCACCCTCGAGCACCTGCACCATCGCGTCGAACGGCGCGCTGTGTTCGCTGAGGCCCTGGCCCTGGTCGAACGAAAACAGCGTCACCGTTCCCTGCGGCCTATCGACCAGCGTCCGGCTGACGACCGACCCAGCTTGGTAGCCGACCATCTCAGCCAGGACCGCCTTCTCGCCCAATATCTCCCGTCCGCCTTCCGAACGTTCGGCGTGCGCCATCTCCTGTTCCTCCGTGATCGCCGGCGGCGGGAAGCTTCATCCTCGCCGCCCGTTTCATCAGGTCTCAACGCCCTACAGCTTGATCTCCGCCGTGCCTTCCCACAGGCCGTGGATATTGCAGTGCTCGATCGCGATCAACTGGCCGGCCTTGCCGAGCTTGACGTTGAAGCAGGCCGACGGGTTGGTGTACGCCGGACCCTCATTGGCCCCCTTCGTCGAGGCCCCGTGGGCGGCGAAGGTCGCGCGGCCGAGTTCGTAGATGTTCGGGTCGCCTTCCGCTTTGAAGTACAGCTCGATCCACTGGATGTGGTGCTCGGTGGTGTTGGGATGCGGAATCTCCTTGCCCACCGTCACCCTCACCTCGAACGGCTCGCCCGCCTGGATACCGGCCGGCAGTTCGATCACCGGGACGTGCTTTTCGTTCTTGAAGTCATCGGTCCGAACAAACTCGCCTATCTTGGCCATGATACTTCTCCTTCTCTCGGCGTATGCGTGATAGGGATACCCCCAACCGATAGACCTGTATATAGCGTCGCCCCGCCCCGGATGCAAGGATGATCTTGAGAACACCGGCCTCCGGCGACCAAGCCCCGCTACGCCCCGCCGGATTGCGACTCCCGCCTTCTTTCCGCTTTCTGAGCCGCCATGCGGACCGCCAGTTGCGGGCTTCGCATGTGCTCGACGCCGCAGATCGCCAGGGCCAGCGCGTCGGTCACGTCGGCTGGGATCTCCTCCCGCAGCGTCAGCCCCAGCCGGATGCTCACCGCCCGCTGCACCTGCATTTTGCCCGCCCGGCCGAAGCCGACCAAGGCCTTCTTGACCATCGTCGCCGGCAGGCTCAACACCTGCACGCCCGCGTCCTTCGCCGCCAGCAGCAGCACCCCTCGGGCATGGGCCATCAGCACCGCGGTCCGCGGATGGCGATAGTGGCTATAGACCTCCTCCACCGCCGCGGTCCTTACCCTTGGATACTCCTGAAAGATCGCCCGGAGTTCGGCGTAGAGCTGGGCCAGCCGCACCGGCAACTCGTCGTCGGCCGATGTTGCGATGAACCCGGCGTCCACCAGCTTCAGATGTTGGCCCGCTGTGGAGATGATACCGTACCCCGTCCGCTGCAGGCCCGGGTCCAAGCCGCAGATCAGCGCCGGACCGCTCGAGATGTCCACCGGTTCAGGCATGATACGCCACGAAGCAACCCTTCCGACCACACTGGATTCATACCCGATCCGGTCGAATTTCTCAAGCGCCGTCCGCCGGACCTACTGGCTCGCCCGCTCCCAGGTCGTCCCTTCCTTGGTGTCCTTGAGCTGGACCCCCAGTTCGACCAGGCGGTCGCGAATCCGGTCGGCGATGGCGTACTGCTTGGCCTGCCGGGCCGACGCCCGCACCTCGATCAGCAGCTCCATCAGCGATCCGGTCAACTCGTCCGAGACCGCGGTTTGCGGCGGCTGCTCGAACAGCCCCAGCATCATCGCGTAGTGCCGCAGCGTCTGAACGCCGGTCAGGAGGGTGCGTTTCTCCTCGTCCGGCGAATCCGAGCCAATCTCGGCTGCTTCGATGAAACTGTTGGCCGCGTGCGCCATTTCGTACAGCGAGGCGATCGCCTCCGCGGTGTTGAAATCGTCGTTCATCGCCTCGACCAGTTTGCCGCGATGCTCGTCGATCGCATTGACAAAGCCCTCCGCCGCCTCCGAGAGCTTTTCGTCGCGGACCGGGGCGGGAATCGCCGCCAGGGCGTAGACGTCCTGCCCGGTGATCCTCGCCACGCGGTCGAAAAGCCGGTAGAACGTCTGCATGCCCCGCCGGACCTTGCGGATTTCCTCATCCGAAAAGTCGATCGGCCGGCGGTAGTGCGTGCTGAGAATGAAGAACCGCAGCACCTCGCCGGGGTACTCGCTGAGCAAACTCTCCAGGGTGCGGATATTGCCGAGGCTCTTGGACATCTTCCGCTGGTCGACCCGAGTCAGGCCGTGGTGCACCCAGTACTTGGCGAACGGCTTGCCCGTGGCGCACTCCGATTGGGCGATCTCGTTCTCGTGATGCGGGAACACCAGGTCTCGCCCGCCGCCGTGGATGTCGAACGTCTCGCCCAGGTACTTCATGCTCATCGCGGTGCACTCGATGTGCCAGCCGGGGCGGCCCTTGCCCCACGGCGAATCCCACGACGGTTCATCCGGCTTGGCCGATTTCCACAGGGCGAAATCCCACGCGTGCCGCTTGCCCTCCGCCCCGGCCACCTCGCGGGTGCCCGCCTCCTGCTCCTCCTTCGAACGGCCCGAGAGCTTGCCGTAGCCCTCGCATCTGGTCACGTCGAAGTAGACGTCGCCGTCGACTTGGTAGGCGTAACCCCGGTCGATCAGCCGCCCGACCACCCCGATGATCTCCGCAATATGCTCGGTCGCCTTCGGCATGTACGTCGGCATCCGCACGTTCATCGCCTGTACTGACTTTAGATAATCAGTAGTAATTTCCTCGGCGATCTCCAGCATCGGCCGGCCTTGGGCCTTCGCCTCATCAATTAATTTATCTTCAACATCGGTGACATTCAGCACGAGCGTCACCTGATAGCCATGCATCTGCTCGAGCCACCGGCGGATCGCATCGAAGATCACCGGCCCCACCCCGTGGCCGATGTGCGACTTCTTGTAGACCGTCGGGCCGCACAGGTAGATGCCGATCCTGCCCGGTTCGACGGGTTCCAGCGGCTCTTTTCGGCGGGTCAGGGCGTTGTAGATCGTCACGGCCATGCGGATGTCCCTTTCCATGCGTTCGTTGGAGCGCGTGCGGTCATTTCCTATCGAGAGTTACAGCGGCCCAGGCGGCGATGCCCCGGCCCTCTCCAATCGGACCAAGACCCTCGGTGGTCTTGGCCTTGACGTTCACCCGGGCCGGCGGTGTTTCCAGAATTCGGGCCAAACTCCCGCGAATCTGAGACTTATAGCCGGCCAGCTTGGGCTTTTCGGCGACAATTATAGTGTCGAGGTTTTCGATGGTAAAGCCGAGTTCGCGGATGCGGCGGACCACCTGGCCGGTCAGCTCGGCGCTGTCGGCGTCCTTGAACGCCGGGTCCGTATCCGGAAAGTGCTCGCCAATATCGCCCAGCCCTGCCGCCCCCAGCAGGGCATCGGTCACCGCGTGAAGCAGCACGTCCGCGTCGCTGTGACCAGCCAGCCCCAGCGCATAGTCAATCTTCACGCCGCCTAGAATCAGCGCCCGCCCCTCCGTTAGCCGATGAATGTCATAGCCGATACCGCATCGCATAACCTGAGCCTCCTGAATTGGTATAAAATACCATGCGGACCAGGGATTATGAAGGGCCGCGGATCGCGTTCTCCGGAAAAATCGGCAAATTCGGCCTTCCGGAATCGTCTTATCATCAGACGACCGGTCGGTCCGCCCGGACGGTAGGCGAGGCTTGTGCATGGTTTTGCTTGACCTGGAGTTTGGCCCGTGTCAATATACCTGTGGCCCCTGACGCAGCCGCTTCGAGGCCGAGGTGGAAGCGCGTCACCGTGCCAAGGGGACTCGTCCAGGCGGCGGAAACACGATGACCCGTCCGGCGGCGCGGCGTATTGGGAACGGGCATCTGATTTGAATCGGTGGCGATGTCATGGCCCATTTGGAAGTGTATCTGCCCGACGGGCAGGTCGAACATTTTGAACTCAGCAAACCGACCATGACCATCGGCCGGTCGGCTGAGGCCGACATCGAGATTCACGAGCCGGTGATCTCGCGGGTCCACGTGCGCCTTCAGCGGACCGTCTCCAGCCGATGGATCGTGGCCGATCTCGACTCGCGCAACCACACCTTCTTCCAGGGCCGGCCCATCAAGTCCCACGTGCTGGCCAGCGGCGACGCGGTCTTTCTCGGCTCGATCAAGACGGTCTTCCGCGATCCGTCCGGCGCCTCCGACAAGCCGGGCGACCAGACGACCTTTCTGCCTCACGGCAAGGGCCATTCGGCCGCGCCGTCCGACGTCCAGGCTCAGCGGAAGCATTGCTCCAACTGCCGGGCCGTCCTGCCCGCTGAGGCCGAACTGTGCGTCAACTGCGGCTACAACTTCGCCACCGGCGAGCAGATGGCCTCCGCCGAGGACGCCTCGTCGGGCACCAAGACGCTTCTGGAGTTCCTTGACGAAGAGGAAGCCGAAGCCGCTCCGGCCCCACCGCCGCGATCGCAACGGGCGGCCAAGCTGCGCCCGGCCCGTCGATCCGGCAACGCGGTGGCCCTGGTGATCGATTGGATCGTGCCGCTGGGCCTGATCGGCGTCTTCGTCCTGGCCCTGCTGATCCGTCTCGAGCTCTCATCGCTGGTGGCGGCGATGGGCCTGGTCTTCAACACCGTCATCATTCTGGTCGCGATGGCCCTGACCACCAAGATCGGGAGCTTTCAGTTCGACGACTTCGGCCCCGCCATCGTCAAGGTCCTCGGCATCGCCGCGGGCATCGGCCTGGCGTCCTTCCTGGCCTGGCCCGGCGACCTGATCTTCATCGTCATCCTGATCTTCGGGCTCTTCAAACTCCTCTTCGAACCGGACTGGATCGAGTGGGCCGTCATGTCGGCGGTCACCACCGTCCTGCACCTGGCGCTGGTCTGGGGTTATCTGCTCGAGGAGTTTGAGCGGACCTTCAAACAGATGATGGGAAGCTGACCCCCTGCTTTCGCCGCGGTGACTGATCATTCGCTACATCAGGTCCACCGGGTCCACATCCACCTGCACCTGCCGCACGGAAATATCCAGCAGGCCGTCGGCCCGGGCTCGCGCGAGGAACTTGCGCATCAGGTCGGCGGTCGGCGCCTTGATGAGCAGTTGCTGGCGATAGCGCGAGCGGATGCGGCTGATCGCGCACGGGTTGGGCCCGAACACCGCGATTCCGCGGAACTGCCGCTGGGCCAACTGCTGGAGGGCGACCGCCAGGTCCTTGGCGATCTGCTGGACCTGGGTCAGCCGGGCGTCCTGGATGACGATCCGCGTGATCCGCCCCAGCGGCGGCAGCGAGAGCTTGCGGCGGATGAACAGCTCCTGCTTGGCGAACTTCAGGTAGTCGTGCCGCAGGGCCGATTGGATGGCTGGGCTGCTCAGGCTGTAGCTCTGGACCACCACCGTGCCCGCATGGTCGGCCCGTCCCGCCCGGCCGGCTACCTGGGCCACCAACTGGAACGTCCGCTCCGCCGCCCGGAAGTCGGGCATTGACAGCGTCATATCCGCCGACACCACGCCCACCAGCGCCACGTTGGGAAAGTCCAGCCCCTTGGCGATCATCTGGGTGCCCAGCAGAATATCCGTCTTGCCCGCGGCAAAATCGCCCAGCGTCCGCTCGTAGTCCTGCGGCTTGGTCATCACGTCGGTGTCCATCCGGGCGATTCGGGCGTCGGGAAACTTGGTCTTGAGCTCCTCCTCGATCCGCTGGGTGCCCAGGCCGAACTTGTTCATCTTGTGCCCGCAACGGTCGCACTTTTCCGGCACGACCAGCCTGGCTGAGCACCGGTGGCACGCCGCCTTGCCCGAGCTCTTGTGGTACACCATGTTCATCTTGCAGTTCGGGCAGGTCATCACGAACTTGCAGCTCGGGCAGAACACGAAGCTGGCGTAGCCGCGGCGGTTCAGCAGCAGGATCGTCTGCTTGCCGGCCTTCAGCGTTTCGTCGATCCGCGACTCCATCAGCCGGCTGAGCAGGTGGACGCCCTTGCGCTCGAACATCTCCTGCTGCATGTCCACCAGCGAGACCGACGGCATGGGCAGATCGGCCACCCGCTTGGGCAGCGAGAGATACTGCCAGTGCGGGTTGTGCTGGGCGTTGTGGAAGCTCTCGAGAGCGGGCGTGGCCGACCCGAGGATCACCGGCAGTCCTTCGAGCTGGGCCCGCTTGATCGCCAGGTCGCGGGTGTTGAACCGCGGCGACTGGATGTTCTTGTAGCTCGGCTCGTGCTCCTCGTCCACCACGATCACGCCGAGGTCCGGGGCCGGGGCGAAGATCGCCGAGCGGGTCCCGATGATCACCTTGACCCGCCCGTCGGCCACCGCGTACCACGTCTCGCGCCGCTGAGCGTCGGTCAGCCCGCTGTGCAAGATCGCCACCTTCTCGAACCGCTCGGCCAGACGGTGGATCATCTGCGTGGTCAGGGCGATCTCGGGCACCAGGTAGATCGCCGACTTGCCCATCGCTAGGGCCTCCTTGATCGCCCGGACGTAGAGCTCGGTCTTGCCCGAAGCCGTCACGCCATGGACCAGCAACACGCTGAAGCCCTCAGCCCGGACCGCTGAGAGCATCCGTTCCAGCACCCGTTCCTGTTCCTCGTTGAGCCCGAACGTCGGCTCGACCTGCAGGGCCTCGCGGATGTACGGCTTGACGCGGCTGCTGCGCTTGCCCTCGAGCACCGCCGACGGGATCATCGCCGCCATCGCCGTGCCCGGCGGGCAGACGTAGTAGTCCGAGAGCCACCGGCCCAGTTCCAGCAGTTTCGCGTCGAACAGCACCCGTTCGTCCAGGACCGCCAGGATCGGCTTGAGCGTCGTGGTGAACTCCTGCTGCGAGACCGTCAGCACGAACCCCTGATATCGCGCCTGACGAGGGCCCAGCGGCACCTGCACCAGCATGCCCGGCCTGACCTGATCCTTCAGTTCGTCCGGCACCGAATAGCTGTAGACCCGGTCCAGCGGCACGTCCACCGCCACCGTCGCCACCAGGGCGGTGCGCGTCTGGGCCTGAACCGGCGCCGCCTTTCTGGCCGACTGAAGCTGCGGAAACTCGAGTTGTTCCTGTTCCAGCTTGGTCATCAATTCGCTTTCCAGAACCCATGAGAGGATGTCAATTATAGGGTTCTAAGGCAGCTTTGGCCACTTTCAGACCGGGCCAAAGAGCATCCGTCACGGGGCACGCCGCCGCCGCTCTCATCGCGCCAGCGCCGAGCGGTACAACTCGATCAGCTTCATGACCTCCTGCCGCAACGACAGGTGCTCCTTGGCGAACTGACTCGTCCGCTGCGAGATATCCACCAGCGAATCGGGTTTGGTCAGCCACTCGGTCAGGATGTCCGTGAGGGCCTGCTCGTCGCCAAGCGGAAACAGTCGCCCCGTCTCGCCCTCGACCACCAGGTCAAATCCCGTCTCCGGCGTCGCCACCACCGGGCAGCCGCGGGCCAGCGCCTCGTACGGCCCGCTGTGCAGCCGGTGGAACCGGCCCGGCTGAACGTACACGTCCGTGTCGTCCAGAATCCCCTGCCACCGGGCGATCGGCGGCAGAAATGTCACCCGCGAGCTCAATCCCGCCCGCCGGGCCCAGCGGTGCAGCGTGTACTCCTGCGGGCCCGTGCCGAACAGGAACGCCACGTACTCGACATTGTTCTCCGCCATCTTCGCCAACGCCCGCAACAGCAGATCGTAGCCGCTCTGACGGTCGAAAAAACCCGCGCTGACGATCGTCCGCGAATGCCCCTCCGACGGCCGCGGCGGCCGCACGCGACAGAAGCACCCCGGCCGCACCAGGCGAATCCGATCCGCCACCGATCCGTACGCTTCAGCCAGCATCCGGCGGATCGGCTCCGAGATCGCGATCAGGGCGGCGCACCGCTGACGGTCAAGCCGCCAGTAGCATTCCCGCTGGAGCAGCCCCGTCACCGTCACCAGGTACGGAAGCTCCATCCGCTGGGCCAGATCGTAGGCCAGGTTCCCCTGCGTCCCGCTGCAGGCGTGAATCACGTTGACCTTGTACTTGTCCAACTGCTCGACCAGGGTGTCGAGCTGGGCACGATACCGCCACGGCCAAGCCGACGGCCGAAACGGCACGATCCGGGTCGGACCCGTCGGCAGACGCGACAGCAGCTCCGGGTCCGGACACACCACCGTCACATTGACCACCTCATCCACCAGACCGATCACCATGTGCCCGAACAGACTGCCGAAACGATTCACATAGTCCTCGTCCACCAGCAGGGCCACGTTGACCGGACCCAGCTCCTCTGCGGCGTCGTCCGACGCGGTATCCGGCAAGGGTTTCGTTTCGTCAGCAGCCTGATCCACTTTGACACCTCGACCACGGCCACGCCCCCCAGACAAGCCGGCACTCCCGTTGCCGACGCCTCCTCGCTGGGCGGTTGGTCCCAATATACCCGCTTTTCTCCGGATCGACAGACCTTTGTGCCTGGCGAACGAGCGCCGCCACCCCTGACCACCAATACATCTATTAGCTTGACTTGCTTTCCATAGCTGTTAGTTGTTTGATGTCGAGCCCGGCCGGGCCGTCTATGGACATCCACCCACCCAAGTGGTTATCATGGGCATAGCTAACAGGTGACCTGGCCGGCAGCGCTGCAGTGGCAAGAGGACTGATCGGCGCAAACGCCATACCGGCACATCGGCAGAGCTTTTCGAGGTAGTCTCAGACTTGAACGCAACCAAACCGGGCTGGTGGGCGAGAAGTCGCCGAACCTTGCTGACTGCAGCGATTCTCACCGCTGGGTATCTACTGCTTGTCGCCGCCGTCGAGGCCTTCGTTCTCGATCGCGGCAGCCTGCTTGACCGTCTGGTTCCTCCGGAACCGGCGGCCCTGCTGTTTCGCGGTCTGCACGTGGCGATGCTGGTGGGCGTGGGCCTGGTGCTCCACGGAGTGCTTGTCGGCCGTCGGCGGACGGCGCAGGCCCTCTGCGCGACCGAAAGCCTCTATCGAACGCTGGCCGAATCGTCGCTCGACTGCATCTTCATCGTCAACCGCAAGGGAGTGGTCGAATACGTCAACAGCCACGCGGCGTCCCACTGGAACGCTTCGCCCGATGAACTGGTCGGCAAACGGGTGGTCGACCTGTTCGGGCGCGAGGCCTTTGAGAGGCAGGCCAACACGCTCATGAAGGTGTTCGAGACCGGCCAACCTCTGGCCGTCGAGGACCGGATGGTCTTTCCCGCCCGCGACGCATGGCTTCACACCCAGTTGGTTCCCCTGCCCGACGGCGGCGGTGTGCCCGGCGCGGTGTTGGGAATCTCGCGGGACATCACCGAGCGCCGACTCGCCGAAGAGCGGCTTCGCGCCAGCGAGGAGAAGTACCAGCATCTTTTCGGCAATGCGCTGGTCGGGCTCTACCGGTCGCGACTGGACGACGGGCTGGTTCTGGAGTGCAACGAGCGCGCCGCCGCGATCATGGGGTTTCCAAACCGCCGTGAGCTTCTGGCGTCCGGGCTCCAGATGGCCGGGCGCTACGCCGATCCGGCCGACCGCGAACGGGTGATGACCCACCTGAGGAAGACCGGGCGCATCGATGATTTCGAGGTGCGGTTCATGCGGCGCGACGGGGCTGTTTTCTGGGCCCGCTTCTCCGCGCGGCTGGATCGCGAACGGGGTTATGTGGAAGGCGTGGTCTACGAGATCACCGCAGCCAAAGAGGCTGAGGAACTGCTCCGGGAAAGCGAGGCCAACTTCAAGGCCCTGGCTGAGAACGCCAGCGACGGGATCGCCATCGCGACCGCCGACGGACGCCGCCTGGTCTACGTTAACCGGAGGCTTTCCGAAATTACGGGGTACGGCGCCGCCGCCCTGCTGCAGACCGATCCGGCCTGCCTGGTCGATCCGGATCAGCCGGAGGCCCACCTGTTCAAAGAGGTTCACGGCTCGCCGGCCCGCCACGAGGCCGTCCTGCGGCACAAAAGCGGCCAGCAACGCACCGTCGAGGTGACCAACTCGCAGACGCTCTGGAGAGGCCACCAGGCCTGCATCGCCTTCGTCCGCGACATCACGGACCGCAAGCGGTTCGAGGAGAAGCTGTGGATCAAGGACTTCGCCATCGAGTCCTCGATCAACGCGGTGGCCATGGCCAATCTCGAAGGCGACGTGATCTACATCAACACCGCGTTCCTCGAAATGTGGGGTTACGAAAACGACACTGAGATCCTCCACCAGCCGCTGTTCTCCTTCTGGCAGGTCGAGGAATGCGGTCTCGAACTGGTCCATGAGCTGACCGAGAACGGTAGTTGGTCGGGCGACCTGGTGGCGGTGCGCAAGGACGGGGTTCGCTTCGACGTGCACCTGTCCGCGAGCCTGTCGACCGATGAGAACGACCAGCCGCTGTGCCTGATGGCCTCGTTCGTCGACATCACCGAACGCAAGGCGGCCGAACGGGCGGTGCGGGAGAAGGAGGCCCGTCTGCGCGAACTGACCGAGGCCCTGCCCGAGGCCATCTTCGAGATGGACCTTGACGCCATGCTCACCTACGTCAACCGCGTGGGCCTCCAGGCGTTCGGTTACACCCGCGAGGACCTCGAGCGAGGCATCCTGGCCTGGAACGTGATCAGCCCGGAGGATCGTGAGCGGGTTCAGTACAACGTCGCCCACATCCTCAAGGGCGAGATGCTTCCCGGACACGAGTACACCGCCCTCCGCAAGGACGGCTCCACGTTCCCCGCGGTCATCTACAGCGCGCCGATCACCGGAAGCGACGGACGGCCGGTGGGGTTGCGCGGCTTCGTCGTCGATATCACCGAGCAAAAAAAGGCTGAGCAGGCGATCAAGGAGTCCGAGGCGAAGCTGCGGGAGTTGACCGAGTCGCTGCCGGAAACCATCTTCGAAATCGACGTCGAGGGGACCTTCACCTACGTCAACCAGGCCGGCCTGGACGCCTTCCGCTATCTGCGGGACGACATCAACCTGCGGGTCAGGGCTGTCGACGCCGTCGCCCCGCGGGATCGCGACAAGATCAAACGCAACATCGCCCGGATCCTGGCCGGCGAGGAGTTCGAGAATCACGAGTATCTGGCCATGCGCAAGGACGGAACGACCTTCCCGGCGGTGATCCACAGCAAACGGGTCATCCGCGACGGCCGCGTGGTCGGCATCCGCGGCTTCGTGCTCGACATCACCGACCGCAAACGCGCCGAGGCTGCCCTCCGCGAGAGCGAACAACGATACCGCAGCCTTGTGGAGACCTCGCCGGACGCCATCAGCCTGGTCGACCTGCAGGGCCATTTCATCACCGTCAACCTCCAGACCGCCCTGATGCATGGATTTACAAGTCCCGAAGAGATGCTCGCCGCGGGCCGGAACGTCTTCGACTTGATCGCCCCGGAAGACCGCGCGCGGGCCGAGCAGAACCTCCGCAAGACTTTGGAAACCGGCAGCGTTCGCAACGCCGAGTACCTGCTGCTCCGCAAGGACGGCGGCACGTTTCCCGCCGAACTCAGCGCGTCGGCCGTCTGCGACGCCGAAGGCCGGCCCACCGCCTTTATCGGCGTGACTCGCGACGTCACGCGGCGTAAGCACGCCCAGCGGGCCATCAAGGAGAGCGAGGAACGCCTGCGGGGAATCCTGATGTCGCTCCACGAAACGATCCTGATCGGCTACGACCGCGACGGCCGGCACCTGTTCGCCTGGTCCGACCCGGAGCTCCAGCGTCGCTACGGCGAGACCCGCCGCATCCAGCCTACCGGTCAGTCCATCCACGATTTCCTCCCTCCGCAGGAGGCGGCCGAGCGGCTGGAACGCATCCGCCGGGTCTTCGACACCGGCGAATCCCATCGCCACGTCTATCCTCTGGACCGGCCCGCCGGACGTTTCTGGCACGACGCGTCGCTGTGCCCCCTGCGAGAACCCGACGGGCAGGTCACGGCGGTGGTGGCTTTCCTTCGCGACATCACCGAGGCCAAGAAGGTGGAGGAGGCCCTGCGATACCGCCGCGAGATGGAGAAGCTGATCGCCTCGATTTCGACCAGCTTCATCAGCCTCGCTCCGGATGCGGTCGATACCGGCATCGACCAGGCCCTGACCCAGATCGGTCGGCTGACCAGCGTCGACCGCGCCTACGTGTTCCTCTTCTCGGAGGACGGCGCCACTTTTTCCAACACCCACGAGTGGTGCGCCCCGGGCGTCTCGCCCGAAATCGAGAAGCTCCGGGACCTTCAGACCCAGGACTACTCCTGGATCGTCGATCGAATCCGCCGTTTGGAAACGGTTCACGTGCCCCGCATCGAGGACCTGCCCGACGAGGCACGGGCGGAAAGGACGGTCTTCCAGTCCCAGCGCATCCGGTCGCTGGTCAACGTGCCGCTGGCCTACAGCGGCGCCGCCATCGGGTTCCTCGGTTTCGATTCCGTCCACAGGCCGGTCAGTTGGATGGAGGAGGACATCGCCCTGCTCAAAATGGTCGGCGAGATCTTCGCCAACGCGGTGGCCCGCCGGCGGACCGAGCGGCGGCTCCGCGAGCACCGCGAACTGCTCGAGGAACTGGTGCGCCAGCGGACCTCCCGGGTCCGCGAACTGGAGCGGCAGCGGACCGAAAGCGAGAAACTCGCCGCCACCGGCCGTATGGCCGCCCGCATCGCCCACGAGATCAACAACCCGCTGGCCGGCATCAAGAACTCGTTCCTGCTGATCCGCGACGCCGTGCCCGACAGCCACCCCCATTTCGGCTACGTCCAGCGGATCGAAAACGAGATCAACCGCATCTCCCGCATCGTCCGGCAGATGTTCGACCTCTACCGTCCCGACCAGGCCGCGCCCCGGCGATTCTCCGTCGAGCAGGTCATCCGCGACATCGTGATGCTGCTCGAACCCACCGGCCGCGAGCGGCGGGTTGCCCTCGAGGTGGCGGCCGACCAAGCGCCCGCCGCCGTCACGCTGCCCGAGGACCTGCTGCGCCAGGTGCTCTACAATATCGTCATCAACGCGATCGAGGCCTCGCCCGCCGGCGGTACGATTCGGATCGCCGCCTCGGCCGGCAACGGCCGGCTCTTGATCGCCGTCACCGACGAGGGGCCGGGAATCCCGCCCGACCTTCGCGACCGAATCTTCGAACCATTCTTCACCACCAAGGACGACGTGGCCAAGAGCCTCGGCCTGGGCCTGTCGATCTCCAAGAGCATTGCCGAGGCCATGCACGGCTCGCTGAGCTTCCAGACCGAAGACGGCGGCGGGACGACGTTCCGCATTGAACTGCCGATGGCGGTCGATCAAGGGGATGGATCATGACCGAACCGGGACGCATATTGATCGCCGACGACGAGGAAACGTTTCTGTTCTCCACCGCCGACCTGCTCCGCCGGGAAGGCTACCACTGCGACTGCGCCGCCGATGCGCCGACCGCCGCCGAACTCCTGCGCCGGGGAGTGTATGACCTGCTGATCGCCGACATCAAGATGCCGGGCAATCCCAAACTGGAGTTGATCCACGAACTGCCGCGGATCGTCGAGGGTCTGCCCGTGATCCTGGTGACCGGCTACCCGTCGCTCCACTCAGCCATCCAGTCAATCCAGCTTCCCGTCGCCGCCTATCTGGTCAAACCCGTGGACTTCCCCATCCTCCTCGAAGAGGTCGGCAAGGCGATCCGCGGCTTTAGGGTCCAGCGGCTCGTCCGCGAGGCCCGTCGACGGATCGAGGAGTGGCACCAGGACCTTCAGCGGGTCGAAAAGGCCATGACCGACCGCCGCCAGGCGCCCTCGGGGTCGACCGTGGACGCCTTCGCCGAACTGACGTTCCGCAATATCCTCGATTCCCTGTCGGACCTGAAGCGTCTGGCCCGCAGTTCCCAGGCCACCGGCGACCCGGCTCAGCCGTGCCACCTGTTTGCCTGTCCGCGTCTGGCCGAGCTGACCGGGGCGGTCTCCGACGCCATCAAGACCCTGGAGCGGACCAGAACGGCTTTTAAGTCCAAGGATATCGCCCAGTTACGAAAACGGCTGGAGTCGCTGCTGTCCGAGGACGCGGCGGCTGAAGCGCCCGTCCAGCCCGCCGAAGGTCAATCCGGCGGATAATCTTGGCCGGTAATCCGAAAAATGCTTGCCAAACTGTACTGAGTGATTATACTAGTACCTGACATGATTTGTGCTGTGGTTCGGGATAAGACCGAACCGCCTTGACGGGCAGGACAAAGGGCCTGCAAGTGGAAGGCAGGGCGAAAGCATTGTCCACCGGTGGACAGTGTCTTCGCGCTGCCTTTTTTGTTTGGAGCGACTCGTGACGACCGGCGCCTCTTGTCGAACGGAAGGTCGGATCTTCTCCGAGTGCGAATGGCGGTTGCTCTCGGATGATCTGGGCTTCTCTCCGCGGCAGGTTCAGATCGTCCGGTGCCTGTTCGACGGCCTGAGCGACAAGCAGGTGGCGGCCGAGACGCGAGTGTCGGTTCCGACCGTGCGGACGCACCTGACGCGCCTCTTCACGCGGCTCAACGTCCAGGACCGCAACGAACTGATTCTGTACGTCTTCCGGCGGTTCCGGAGACGCTGCATCAAGTCGGAGTGCCCGCGCTGCCGGCGGCAGTCGGCCCTGGCGGGCGGCGAGTAGGATGATTGCGGCAATGTACCTGGTCAAGGACAGATCGGTGACGCGAGACGAAGCGGACGACCGTCTGGTCGACGAGGGCGACGCCTTCAGCGACCGCGAGTGGGATGAACTGATCGAGGCACTGGGCCTGTCGGGCCGCCAGGTGCAGATCGCACGGTTGATCTTGGAGGGCATGAGCGACAAACAGATCGCAGCGGAATTGCGGATGTCCATCGCCACCGTGCGAACGCATTTGAGTCGCCTGTTTGCCAAGCTGGAAGTTCAGAACCGTAACGAACTCATCCTCCTGGTGCTTCGCCAGTTCCGCACCGGATGCCGGGAGGCTGATTGTCTGCGGTAACCGCCCAACCAATGCACTGAGGTAACGGGCGACATGGAGAACAAGCGCACCTCGCTTGATACGAGGTGCGCTTTTCTTTTGCGCGCCGCACGACGGGAACGGCCATCGACTCGCGGCCTAACGCCACACCGCCAGAAGGATGACCGCCAGGCCAAGGACGATGCCCAGGGATTTCCATGGGTTGAGCCGTTCACGGAAGATCAACGCCGTGGCGACGATGCCGCCCAGGAACGAGACGCCCTGGATCACGGGAAAGGCGACCGAGGCCGGCAGTTGCATCGCCACCAGCAACAGCAGGACGGCCGTGCCGTTGCCCAGGCCCATACCGACGCCCCACGCGATCTGGTCCCACCGGAACTGCTGACGAGGCCGCCGCCATTCGTCCAGCCACGACAGCGACGCGCCCGCGGCGTACATGATCGGCGAGAGGGCTGAGAGGTTCACGCCCGCCGGCAGAAAGGCGTTGAGCTTGAACCCGAACATCAGCGTGCCGTTGACCAGGAGGACCATCGCCAGGAGCAGTATCAACGTGAGTCGCCGATCGGCCCGGACGTCCCCGGCGCGGGCGGTGCCGCGGACGAACGCCAGCAGCATGCCGCCAAAGACGATCAGACACAAAGCGTCGGTCCAGCGAAGCGCCTCGCCCAGAAACACCGCCGCCAGGCCGATCGGCACGATCAGGCCCAGATTGGCCATGGCCCACGGCAGCGACGGCGGCCCGTAGTGGTTGGCCAGTACGGTGGCGGTGACGGTGCCGTAACAAAGGAGGCCCAGAACGATCCCGAGCGTCCACAAGTGCCAATCCCACCACGAACCCGGCTGGGTCAGGGCCACGACCAGCGAAATCGCGCCCGCAGCCGTCATGGCCAGCGCGCCGAACCGCGAAGGACGGCAGTCGTAATGCTGAGCCCCTTTAACCGTCACCGCAACCACGGTATTGGCCAGACCCGAAACCACGGCACAGACAAGGGGTATTCCGCTGATGATCATGTAGGGCTTCTTACATCAGACTCAACGCGGCCGGGCGAGCCACGAAACCGCGTAGCACGCCGCGCCGGCCAGGAACACCCACGTGAATCCCGCCGCCACCGCCAGCACCATGCCCGCGATCGACCCGATCACCGACGCCGCGCCGTTGACGCCCCAGAGCGCCGAGACCGGAGCGCCGCGCTCATCCTGGGCTGAGTGCCGAAGCCCAAGCGGGAACGGCATGCCCATCAAAAATCCGAACGGGAAGACCAACGCCGCGGTCAAACCGATCCGCGCCATCAGCGGCAGGGCCAGCGTCGCCTGAACGATCGCCGGCAGCGCGAACGCCGCGATCACGATCAAAACCACCAGGATCGGGATGATCCGGCCAAGGGCCGACCCGATCCGCTCGGCTGGGTAGCGACGGGCGTGGAAGCTGCCCAGACTGCCCGCCAGCAGCAGCGTGAACAAAATCACCACCAGCGTGTAGATCGGATGGCCCAGCAGCAGGATCAGCCGCTGAATCAACGCCACCTCGCAGACGATAAACCCGACGCCCAGACCGGCGAAATACAGCAGCGTCCGTCCGCCCGGAGCGCGGAAGCCGAACACCCGGCCGCCCGCCAGCAACACCACCGCGAACCCCATGACCCCGGTCACCGGCGCGGTCAAGAGCCGAACCGCGAAATCCGGAACGCCGTACGGCTTGTCCGTCGCGAAGAAAAACGGATGGTTGTCGTTGACCGGAGTCGCCAGCTTATCGAAGCTCTCGGTATAGCGGGGAAAGTCGATCGTGCCCTCGAAGAGGTCCTGATACGGCTGGTCCGACGGCCGGCCCGGCCCGTAGAACACGTGGGCCTCGCCGTGCCCAGCCAGCATGGCGTCGATCTTCGCCGGCTCGATCGGCGAACGGGCGAGCATGAACACCGTCTCGACCGGTTCCTCGCCCTGCGGCTTGGTCTTGGCCACCGCGAGGATGCGCTGACCCACCTCGGCGACCGACAGCCCGCGATCCGTCAGGAAGTCCACCGAATTGGCCACCAGCCGCGGCACGTCCGTCGGCCACCGCACGATCACCAACGCCCCCCTATCGCTCAGATGGTCGTAATACGCCTCGATCGCCTCGCGGGTGTACAGGTAGTTCTCGGTCAGCGACAGCCCGCCGCTGGCCACCGACGCCCACGAATCGACGAACCCCAGAATGATCAGATCGAACTTCCGGTCGGTCCGCTGGATGAAGTTGCGTCCCTCGTCCATCACCAGCTCGACCTTCGGATGGTCGTAGAGATTGCCCGCCGCCGCCCCGAGCTGACGCACGCGGTTGACGATCAACGGGTTCATCTCGACCGCGGTTACCTTCGGACTGCCCGCCACGAGCGAGAGCACCACGTCCGTCCCGCCGCCGGGCCCGATCACCAGCACCCGCGGCTCGGACGCGATCCGGAACGGAAACGCCCGGAACCACTCCATCCCATCGGCCAATCCCTCAGCCGTTCCGTCCCACTTCAGCACGCTCGTCTCAGCGTCGCTGTCGATGAAAAGCCGAACCGCGTGAGTGTCGTCGAATCCGCTGACCGACGTGATCCGCGAATAGGCGTTCCACTCATCCGACTCGATCCGCGCCTCGGGATGCGCCGCCAGCAGCTTGTACAGCGCCTTGTCCGAACCGTCGCGGATGTTCAGCGTCTGCGTCTGAAGATTCCACACCGCCAGCGCGATGTTGCCCGCCAACACCACCACCGCCACCGCGGTCAGCACCTTTGCCCGTTTGGGACTCGACGTCGCCGCCAGAATCACCGCCGCCAGCGCCGGCAGCAGGGCGATCGCCATCACCGTCGTCTCCGCTCCCAACAGCGACAGCACCACCGGCACCACCAGCGTACCCGCCGCTGCGCCGACCAGGTCGGCGAAGTACAAGCGGTTCACGTCCCGCCCGTGGCTCTCAAACGCCAGGCTCAGCACCGCCCCGCCGACGAAAAACGGGGCCAGACTCAGCATGAAGTAGAAGTTCATCCGCTCCGGCGAGAACGGAAACTGCAAAATGCCGTACGGAAACAGCGGCAGCACCACCGCCAGCACGATCGACAGCACCGCCAGCAGCTTCTGGGCGTGCCGGCCAAATCGCGAAAGCCCCAGCAGGTACACGAAAAACCCGCCAAGCCCCCATCCGAACAGCGCCACCGAAATCGCCACGAACGCGTAGTGGTACCAGATCGTGGCTGAGAATATCCGCGTCAGCGCCAGCTCGAACATCAGCCCCGAAGCCGACACCAGCACCACCGCCGCCAACAGCGCCCGCGGCGCCCGATGCCCTGCCGCCGCGCCAGCCAACGAACCTGAACCGTCCATACAGCCTCCATTCGTCAAGGATACCGTCACCGCCCCTCCAAGCCGCGAACACTATACTGCCCCCGCCCCACCACCGCAAGAGGCAACAGGCGGTGACACCGCCCACCCGATTGCTGATTTCTGATTGTTGACTACTGATTTTCTGAGTCCCCGAATCCCCAACCCCCAGCCCCCAATCCCCCTCTCTCCCCCCTCTGCGTCTCCGCGCCTCCGCGGGAGAACGCTTCCGGCCCTCGCCACCGCAACGCAGATCCGCCGCCCTCGGCGGATTCTTCTCTCCCCTACCTGACTCCCCGACCACCTGACCTCCTGACCACCTATTCCCCACCGCCGCCGCCGCGACGCACGTTCAGGCCCATCCGTGAGCCCGGAAGTAAAGATACCACGCCTGTCAAATACGCACAAAAACCGCGTTCCCTACCGCCCTAGCGGAAGTCAGGCAGGAATCTCTGCGGGGATTTCTGCCGTTTCCTCCTGTGGACCACATGTCCACTGAGGCCATCGCTGGCACTGGAGCAGTAGCAATTACTCCTGGGCATTAGCAGAAAGTGCGAGACGGCCACGAGAAAGCAATTGACGGATCTTTATTGAGAGAATACGATTAATATCACTTAAGGGCTAGCGTTCCAGAGATCACTGCTTGCTGACGGCCTGAGCTGATCGTCGAGGGTTCTATGTTCGAGCAGATCAAGAAGAAGGGATTTCAGGTCCTGACCCTTCACCACGCGGAGGCGATTCTCAAGCACGACATGACTGAGGGGGCAACAGAGCTTGAGAAAGTGCTTCTGCAACTCGAGATCCCGGCGGAGGAGTTGGTGCGAGGCGGAGGCGGTGAAGGAGAAATGACGCAGCGTGTGCGCCGCGCGCTTGCTGATGAATACGGCTGGGAGAAGCACAGCTTCCAGATCAAGAAGATCGTCGATGGGGAAGAGAAGGAGTCCATTTCGCACGAAATCGATCATGTCAAGCGCTTTGCCGCAGGCACGTTTGCTTTGGAAATCGAATGGAACAACAAGGACCCGTTCTTTGATCGCGATCTGGAGAACTTCAAACGGCTTCACGCCGACGGCGTCATATCGATTGGCGCGATCATCACCAGAGGCACATCTCTTCAGGAGTCCCTCAGGGACATTGTGGCTGACTTCGCTCGCAGAAAAGGCATCAACAACCAACGAGGTCTCTCAAACTACTATTCGCCAACGTCGAGGCAGTTGCAGATTATCGCCCGAGCAGCGGAGTCCAGAGGGTCATTTGAGGAGGGATGGGCGCACGCTTTTGTTTCCGACAAGTTTGGAGAAGCCACCACACACTGGAGAAAACTCGAAGATCGGGTCCGACGCGGAGTTGGCAATCCATGCCCCCTGTTGTTAATCGGGATTCCAAGGCAGGTGGTTATACCTTAAATGCCGGGAGACTGAAATGGGCGCAAACATATTCAATATCGCGGAGCCAAATCCGTCGGAAGATTTGCTGGCGAAGGTAAGCGGGCAGTATTCAACAATCCTGGCGGATCCGCCCTGGCAGTTCCAGAATAGAACCGGCAAGATGGCGCCTGAACACAGGCGGCTGCTGAGATATCCAACGATGGAATTGAAGGAGATACTGGAACTACCGGTCTCCAAACTCGCAGCCGCAAGGTCACACCTCTACCTATGGGTGCCGAATGCACTGCTTCAAGAGGGGCTGCGGGTCATGGAAGCTTGGGGCTTCACCTACAAGACGAATCTGGTCTGGTACAAAATCCGGAAAGACGGAGGGCCGGACGGACGCGGGGTAGGCTTCTACTTCCGCAATGTTACTGAGTTAGTCTTGTTCGGTGTGCGCGGCAGTATGCGAACGCTGTCGCCTGGAAGGACTCAAGTCAACCTCCTGTCAACCCGGAAGCGAGAGCATTCACGCAAGCCTGATGAGATCTATGATCTTATTGAGGCGTGTTCACCCGGGCCGTATCTGGAGTTATTTGCCCGATTCCGTCGGCCAGGTTGGGGTCAGTGGGGCAATGAAGATGTGGAAGAGAATACGTGCTGTGGCGTGGCGCGACGCAAGGGACACGTAGACCCACAGCTACGACTTCTTGAAGCGCCCAGAGGGTATGCCGCAGGGGGTGCATAGCGGCAACATGCTGGCACGGGGGCACAGGCGGATTCCGTAGCCTGTTTCGTTTCACAACTCTCTTGACCTCCCGCCGAATCTTCGTTACCATGCATGTAACGACCGTGAAAATTACATCTAACTTGCAGGTCATGCAGTCAGGCGGGTTTGATTATGAGCATTCGGCGGATTGCGGAGCGGTCGGGGGTTTCGGTGGCGACGGTCTCGCGCGTGCTGAGCAA
>JAAYCJ010000002.1 GCA_012729815.1 Phycisphaerae bacterium
CCAGGCTGGTTTGACCACGGACGAAGACTTCTTTTCGCCTCCGACCGGGAGAACCGGAGCAATCTCTTCGGTCTGGACCTGACTTCGGGGGCGATCACGCAGTTGACCGATCTTGACAAGGTTCCCGGAACCGACGAAGCCGTTTTGATGGCCTCCTGCGTCAGCCCCGCTCGGAACGAGGCATATTACCGCCATCAGCAAAGGGTCTTCGCCCTGGACCTTTCCACGCTGAACGCGCGGAAGCTGTGGGAAATACCGCCAGGCTTCATCGGCGACCTCATGCACGTCTCGGCGGATGGGAAGTGTGTTTTGACGAGCATTTTCGAGGACCTGAGCGACCGGATTCGCATCGATTACGACCGCGGGTACGTCGGGTTTGCTGAGACATATGAGGCGCGGCCTTTGAGCCGGATCATCCGGATCGCCGTCGACGGGACGGGCGCGGATGTCGTTCGCGAGGAACACCAGTGGATCAGCCACGTCAACCCGTCACCCACGCAGCCACACCTGGTGAGTTTCTGTCATGAAGGGGCCTGGGTGGGGGTGGACAACCGCATCTGGGGCCTGGACCTGAACACTGGAGAGGTCTGGAAGATTCGGCCGCGACAATCAGACAGGGAACGCATCGGCCACGAGTACTGGTTCCATGACGGTCTTCACGTGGGATACCATGGGACCTGGCCTGACGGCAGATACTGCATCGGCCATCTCAAGTATGACAACACCGACCACGTCGAGGCGGCCTTTCCACAAGCCACCGGCCACACTCACTCCCACGACGGAAGCCTGATCGTCGGCGATGGGGGCAAGGACGTTCGTCTCTGGCGGTGGAACGGGCACAGCTACGATGGACCGCGCTGCCTGTGCCGGCATGACGCGAGCCAACACATTCAGAAGCTCCACGTTCATCCTCGCTTCACCTCGGACGGAAAGCAGGTTCTCTACACCAGCAGCGTCAGCGGCTATGGAAACCTCTATGTTGTTGACGTCCCTGATTTCGATTCCCTTCCCTTGATCGAGGACAGGAAGCAATGATCCCCACACGACAAGTAGTGCACGGGACACGATTCCCGAGTCAGAGACCTCCGATCAAACGAGCATCGCAACCAACCAATGCCAGACTTTGCGGTCGGCCGCGCACCCACGGGTTTACACTGATCGAGTTGCTTGTCGTGGTGGCGATCATCGCGGTGCTGGTGGCGGTCCTGCTGCCGGCTTTGCAGTCGGCGCGGGACAAGGCCCACGAGGTCGCGTGCCTGTCGAATCTGCGGCAGTGGCATTTCGTGCTGGCGTCGTACGCCGCCGACTACAACAACCGCCTGCCGCACCGGGTGTGGCATCCGAAGTACAGTTGGTACTGGAATTGGGAGATTCTCTTCCTGGATGAGGGGTACCTGACCGATGACTTTGAGCTGAATCGCTGCCCCGCGGGCACCGACCCCAATATGCTGACCTACGCCTCCAACGGGTATCTTTTCGGCATCGACCACGACGGTGCACATCCGAATCCCTCGGTGGTTTACGGCGTGCTCAACAGCGTCAGGCTCCCGCCGTGCGACGCGGTCGCGATGGGTGAGCGAGAGCACGTCTTTCGGGATCCCAGCTACTTCCGCTGCGGCGTGTGGCAGCATACCCAATGCTCGTGGATACACCGGGGGGCCACTGACTTTATCTCCATCGTCCCAGGAACCGGCTCGTGTAACTTCCTGTTCCTGGATGGTCATGCGGAGTTCCGGGGCAATACCGGGTTTTATAGCCCGGTGTGGGATCCCACGCACGTGGCCACCCATGCCCGCCACTGGGCGGTGGGCAAATCCAATTGAGGACGGCCATCAGGAGGACCTTCATGAGATTCATTAACATCCTGTTACTGCTGATGCTCTGGGCTCCGGCTGTCGCGGGTGATGTGGTGGCGCGGGTCCGCCTGGACGAAGCGACGCGGTTTGGTTTTCCGGAGCTGATCTTCGGGGCCCAGGAGGAGATCTACGTTCTGCCGTACAACAGCGTTGATGGGCTAAAGCGGCTCAAGGAGATGGTGGGTTTGAGGCTGCTGCGGTATCCATGCGGGACGCCTTCGGACTGGCTGGCGTGGGACGCGGTGGAAGAGGGCTACTGGCCAGCGTTTCCGAAGGCGAGGAAGAAGCTCTATCCGGATGCGTATATCGAGTTGGCCAAGCAATTGGGTCTCGAGCCGCTGATCACAGTCAACACCACGCTGTACGGTCCGCATCTGGATGGGATCGTCAACCGGGTCAATCCGACGAAGGTCGAGAGCATTCGTCGCGGGGCTGAGTACGCAGCCAAATGGGTCCACCACGCCAACGTCGAGAATCGCTCCGGCGTCAGATATTGGGAGATCGGCAACGAGGTGTGGATCTGGCTTCAGGGGGCGGAGTACGCCAATCACGTCCGCGAGTATTCGCAGGCGATGCGGGAGGCGGACCCGTCGATCAAGCTGATCGCGTGCGGATTGGCGCACGACGCGGAGTTTTCGCCGAAGTGGCTGAAATTCCCGGATGATCCGAACTGGACAACGCGTACGGTCAACCGCAACACGTTCGACGGCTGGAACGAGGCGCTGCTGTCGCTCCCCGAAGGGACGTTCGACTACATCGCCCAGCACGTTTACCTCAATCTGCCCGACATGGAGGCGCTCGAGGGGGGAAAGGACGTGTTCGCTTCGATCCACCGGGCGGAGGTCTTGAACAACACGATCGCGATGATCAAAAAGCACAACTCGCCGGTGCGGATCGCGATCACCGAGTGGATGGTGAACTTTCACTGGGAGCCCTTCGTCACGCCGCACCGGATCAAGAAGGGTACGCTGACGACGCAGGAGGCTGAGAAGGTCACGCTGGCCAGTTCGCCAGCCAACCAGTTCATCACGACGCTGCTGGCGGCTGACTGGATGGGCCGGATGATCGCCAGCGGCTACGTGGACATCGCGGTCGGCCACACCTGGATCAACAGCCTGACACGAAACTGGAACTACGAGGCGCAGAAGGCGATCAAGCCGCCGCTGCTGGAGCCGGCGGGGGCGGCGATGAAGTTCTGGTCGGATCACCACGGCGGCCAGGTCGTGCCGGTGACCGTCGAAGGCGGTCCGAGCTACGTCCATGAAGACGAGACGGTGCCGCTGATCTCGGCCTACGCCACCACAGATAGGGACAAGGTGTACCTGGTCCTGATCAACCGCTCACCGGATCAGACGCTGGCTGTGAACGCGGCCGATCTGGTGGCCGGCCAGGACGCGGCAACCATCACCGAACACGTCCTGTCCGCTCCAAGCTGGGTCGCGTCGGTCTGGCCGACGGTCGAGGATTCGGCGCGTTACCCGATCCAGGAGAGCTCACAAGTGCTTGCCACAGATACACTTGGGGACTACCAACTGCTTCCGAGCCGGTTGGTGTGCCTGGAGGCGAGCCTGACCAAGAGCAGCGGCCAGTAGCCACTTTTTTTCCTTGACCTCGTGGTCTACCGGTGGTACACTGCTGGTACTATGGTAGATAGCAGTCTCGATGTAGAGCAGATGGTGGTGGATCGGGTGGCGCAGCGGCTTCGGGCGGACATCGCCCGATGGGGCCGGACGCCGCGGGCCAAGCTTCCGCACGAGCGTCTTCTGGCGGAGCGGTACGGGGCGAGTCGGGGGTCAATCCGGGCGGTTCTGGATCGTCTGCGGGAGGAGCGGCTGATCGAGACGGTGCCGCGGAAAGGGACGTTCATCGCGGGCGGAGGCGTCGCGGTCGGCGACGTGCTGCTGGTCTGTCGCAATCCGTACCACCCCTACCAGATGATGTGCGCCGGGGTTATCTCTTCACTGCTCAACGAGAGTCAACGTGCGGCGCGGCTCGTGGTATCGGCCGATCCCTTAGCCGAGTGGACCGCCCTGACCCAAGGTGGTCGGGAGATCAGCGGGGCTGTGATCATCGGAGCGTATCCCCGGCCGCTCATGGAGCGACTGGCGGCGGGCAGCGCCGTGCCGATCATTTGTACGGGCGACATGGACGAGCAGATCCGCAGCGAACCGGTCTGCGATACGGTGCTGCCGGACAATGAGGCGGTGACCGCGCGGGCCACGGGCCACCTGATCCGGCAGGGGCATCGGCGGATCGCCTTCGCCAACTGGGGGATCAGTCAGGCCTACGGGCGAAGCCAGCTTCGCGGCTACAGCGAGGGGCTGGCCGCTCACGGGATCGCGTACGATCCGGCGTTGGTGGTCGATCTGCCTTTCGTCGAACCACACGCGCTGTCGAGGCCGGGATTGGAACCGGCGCCGCTGGGTCCGGTGCGGGAGCAGATGGACGATTGGTTTCGAGGATCCAACCCCCCTACCGCGCTGGTGCACTGCGCGGCCACGGAGATTCAGATCCGCGACATGCTGCGGTCGTACTTCCACGAGCAATTCCGGCCGGAGGCGGTGATCGCGGTGCTGTATCTGGAGCAACTCCACACCGGCTACACCGGGCTGGGGACGGCAACGGCATTCTGCCCGCGCTACGAAGATGTCGCCCGGCGCGGATTGGAGCTGCTGTTCCGCGAGCGCAGGGACGGTGAGACGCCACGGCGCGAGATTATCAGCCAAGTGTATTTCTGCCGGCGGACGGACGGCGTGTGGCAGGAAGAGCGAGGATGAGGGCTATGCGACGTAGAGCGACGGATCGTCGGAAGTCATTACCCGGCAAGTGCGGTTCGGCCGGTGGTTTCACCCTGATCGAGCTATTGGTTGTGGTGGCCATTATCGCCGTGCTGGTGGCCATGCTCCTGCCGGCGTTGCAGAACGCCCGGGTCAAGAGCAGGCAGCTCGTGTGCATCGCCCGGCTGGCCCAGATCGGCAGGGGCACTTCGATGTACCTGAGCGACCACAACGACGTTTTTCCGCTTCTGACCAGCACAACGGAGTCGTTTATCCGCGGCTTGAATCCGTACATCAAGTTTTCCGACAGTCCGTACGACTACTGGGTCAACGGCATAAGCCCGCAGCACTACGATCCGAGCCCGCGGTGGTCGTGCCCGGAGTCGCCGGACTCGGGCGCGCCGCATGGACGGCCGTATACGCCGAATGCCGGGTTCGTCTTCGGGCGGCTGAGCACGAATCCCTACGACGGGATGTGGGGCGGGTTCGGCCGGATGCGGCTGAGCGAGATCGCCGATCCATCGGTAGGGATCTGGATGTCCGAGGCGGGTCAGTGGCACAGCGGTACCGCCTACAACTGGTATTGGCGGCCTTTCGTGTTCGGGCCGATCTGGGGCTCGGTTGGAGCGGGATGGGCTTACGTTCGATTCGAGTACCATCGGGGGCAGGCCAACGCGCTGCATGTGGATGGCCATGCGGCCGGCTATACGTACGAGCAGATGATGGACAGGAATCTGTGGTTGGTCCGGCCATGAAGCGGAGCCGCAGCGAGTCGTGACCGCCCTACCGGACCCTATCCCTCAGACAGGAGATGAAGATGGAGAATCGTGTTGTCGCGCTTGTGGTTCTGGCGGTCGCACTGGGCCATTGCGGAGCTTTGGCGGATCAGAAGGTTGAGACCTTCGATCGGTTTGATATCGGCCAGTCGTGGTTGCCCGGATCCACCGTCGACGGCTGGGGCAATCTGGAGACTGAGCCTTTCGGGACGGCCGGAATCGTGGCGGTGGACGCGGAAGGCGGCAAGGCGTTGCGATTGTCTGACAGCACGGGTCGCGTCGTGAGGGCGGAGTGGAACGCGGCGTTCAACCACCAGAGCATGCCCCACCAGTTCCTTCGGGCGGACATCCGGTTTGCCGCGGAAGCGGCGGAGATGGACAACGTACGGGCGACATTGCACTACCAGAGCCAGAACGTCTGGTGGCCGGAGGGGGGGGTGTCGTTGAGCGTCGCTTACGGCGCGCCCTCGGCCACGTTCACCGTCAAACAGGGGGACAAGCAGTACGTATCAGTGGATATCCCCGGCGGCAAGCGGCTGTGGTTTGACACGTGGTATACGGTCGAGATGGAGTTCGATTTCGGGGAGCTGCAGGCGCGGGCCCGGCTGGCTCCACGGGACGAGGCGAGTTGGCCGTGGACGGAGTGGCAGAAGATCGCCAGTCAGATACCCGCGTCGGTGCGGGTCGAAGCCAACGGCCTTGCCGAGTTCGACAATTTGGTTTTGGGCGACGAGGCTGCGGACGGACCGACGGCGACCCAGCCGACGGAGCAGGGCTTTCGTCCGGTGCCGGCCCATTCGGTTGACGCAGCGGAAGGCGTGTCGATCCACCGTGTCTCACCGCATTTCAAGGTTTACCCCGACGACCGGATCGAGGCGATGGAAACGCCGCTGCCGGTGGTGGAACTGTGCCGCGGCGAGTACGAGCCGTTCCAGATTGTACTCCAAGCGGATCGGAACCTCGCGAAGGTCCAGGTCGCGTTCGGCGACCTGCCGGCGGGCGTGACCGCCACATCTCAGCCGCAGGGCCTGGTAAACATCAAGAAGAGCCCGGTCCGGACGGGACCGACGCCGGACCCTCTGCTGAACGAGCCGGCGATGGACATACCGGCGGGTGAGAACCGGGCGTTCTGGATCACCGTGCGGGCCGATCGCGAGGCGGCGGC
This sequence comes from Phycisphaerae bacterium, assembly GCA_012729815.1. Lineage (NCBI taxonomy): Bacteria > Pseudomonadati > Planctomycetota > Phycisphaerae > Phycisphaerae bacterium. Next base: position 6,575 of record JAAYCJ010000002.1, read on the forward strand.
GGGCGAATTCGCAGTCCCGGTGACAGTCACGGCGGACGGCCGAGAGATCGGGCGGTTCATTCAGCCCGTCCGCATCTACGATTTTCCCATGCCGAAAATGCCGCACCTGGCATGCATCGTGGAGTTCCGGCCGTGGAACGACAACGAGGCGTACAAGGGTCTGTTCGGCTGGCCGATCGAGCGTCAGTACGCCCTGTATCGGCGGTACTATCGGTGGTACGCGGATCGGCGACTGCAGCCGGGCAGCCTGTTCCCGTGGTTTTCGGTAACGCAGGACGATCAAGGCAACTGGGGGGTCGCGCACCCGGAGTGGATCGAACAGACGTATCCGCGGTACTGGGAGGAGTTTCCCGGGGCGTTTCAGGTGGCGTGGGTGCGCAACCTGATGATCGGGCACGGATCGAGCTATACGCCGGTCGCAGAAGCCAAGAACGTCGAGGAGATACGCCAGACGTGGCGGCTGTTTCTTGCGATGCACCGCGACCACGGCTGGCCGATCGATCGGTACATGTGGTATCTTGGCGACGAGCCGCTGAATCCGGGAATCGACCAGAAGCGAGATCAGAACGTGCCGATCCTCAACGACTGGGTGGCTGCGGTCCGTCCGGAGCTTGGCAGTATTCCCGTCTTCGCCAGCGCGTGGCCGTTCGATCGGGATCTGCTGCCGTCGATCGACATCTGGTCGATGCTGCCCTACGGCGACCCGCAGTCGAACATCGAGCGGATGCCGCTGAAGGAGGCCAGAGCGTACGGCAAGGCGGTGGGACTGACGCTGGACGGCAGCACGAACCTGGTGATGGACCGCGAGGCGATCAACTACCGGCTTAACCCTTGGCACGGGTGGTACGCTGGAGTGCCGATGATCGAGTACTGGAACAACATGTGGTGGCAGATGACGCCGTGGGACCCGGCGGCGGACTGGTTCAGCCCGGAGTGGATTTTTCCCGGCGACGGCAATCTGAACTATCCGCCGCCGAGCGAGGATCAGGTAATCACGAGCATTCGGGCGGAGCTGTTGCGGGAGGGCATGGAGGATTACGAGTACCTCTGGCTGCTGCGTCACGCGGCGTACACGATTCGGACGGGCGGGCATGGGCCGAATGAAAATGAGTTACTTCGGCGAATTGATATGCTGTTGTACGACGCGCAGCAGTGGGTGGCCCGGGGGACGGTCAGGCGCGCGGAGAGCGACTATATCCTTCTGGCGTGTAACCTCCAAGTGGACCGGTTGCCATGGCTGGCGTACAAGCTGGATCGTCTGCGGCGGGCGATGGCCCGGACGCTGGAGGAGGCATATCGCAAAGGGTACGTGAAGGATGAGGCAATCGACACAGGACACGCTCCGCCGAACCGCTGGTTCGCTTATGAATAATATCTCCACACGGGTCCGTCTGGGGCCTTCCGAAACCAGGTGTTTGACCGATCCAGCGGTGCATTGAGCTCCCTAAGACGCTGAGTCTGGCGGCGGACAGCAGCCGCCCGGAGCGAAGCCACACGGAAGCCAACACCTCTCGATCGTCCTAACCCCAAGTCTGTGGGGCACTTATGGTTAAGGGGAATTCTTATGGCGTAGTCTGACAAGCAGGTGTATAATGTGCTCTGCAACAGCTCCTCTGTTGGGGTCTTCCCGGTGGGCGGAGGAGGAAGCGCCATGTCGTGCAGACGGTCGCTGGCGTTGCTGGAAGTCGTGGTGGGGGTTGCGATTGTCGCCCTTCTGATGGTGATCCTGCTGCCCGCGCTGAGCCGCGCGAGGGCTGCGGCGGGCGAGACGGTGTGCCGGTCGAACCTCAGGCAGTTGGCCCTGGCGATCGTGCTGTACGCCAGGGACGCCGACGGCTGGCTCGTGCCCTTCAACGACGGCTACGGGTATTACCACTTCTACGCGAATCTGCTGGCGGATAGCGTGTACGTGCCGACGGCGAATTGGACGAACGAGGCGTGGGGCGACGCGGCCGACGGGATCTGGCGCTGTTCGGCGGTGAACGATTCGCAGGTCGGCTGGGGCGGAGGTTATGGGGTCAATGGAGGGAGTAGCGACGGGCATCTGGTCGGCTGGGGACAAAGCCGGTCGTTGGACGCGATCGTTCGCCCCGCGCATTTGTGGATGATCGGCGACGCCGAAGGCCATCAGTTCGATCCAGAACATCAAAAGACCTGGCCTTTCGTGAGATGTCCGGCCTGCTTCGCCGATGATAGCAGCCCGTCGGCTGATTACCAGTTCGCCGCCGGCCGACATGATGGCGCCGCCAACGTGGCGTTTGCCGACGCCCACGTCTCCGAGACGGCCTATGCCGATCTGGCGGACAACCGCGGAGACGTTTTCGGGCATTACGGGCTGTGAAAGCGAACGATCGTCGGCGATCCTGCCGGTTGCGGTCGTACAGCCGGAGCGGCGATCCTGCATGCTTGCCTGACGCTCATCAGGAGATATAATCGCCGTAGTTGCAGGCCCATCCACCTGCTGGGACAGGAGTGCAGCCGATGACAGAGGCGATCGTAGTCGGTGGCGTTCTTGTCGCGTGCGTGCTGATTGGCGGCGGGCTGCTCTACGCCGGTGGGCGATTTCTGGTTCGGGCATCCGGCGTAACCTACGGGCGGAGCGTCGTGACGTATCTGCTGTCGGGACTGGCCGGCCTGCTGGTTCTGGCAATCTGCCGACAAGTTGGAATGCTGCTTCCCGATCCCCTTCCGGTGTTCGCCACCGCTCTGGGACTTGTCCTGTCGTTGATCGTCACGTGGGCGATTATCGCCAGAAAGTTCAATATCAGTCTCAGTCGAGCCTTTGTGGCTTGGGTGCCGACGTTGGCCCTGCTACTTCTTGCCGCCTCGGCGTTGATCTCAGGTCATGCGACCGTGACCAACGCCGCTCGCGACCAGACCGCGCGCAGCATGTGCGCCGCCAACCTTCGACAGATCGGACAAGGTTTTATCGCGTACGGACGGCTCCACCCCGACGAACCGCCGCCGCTGCTGGAGGATCTGGTGCGAATGGACCCGGAACTCGGCCATGTGGCGCACTGCCCAGCCGCCGGGCGACGCACGGAGCCGGACTACTTCTTCCTGTTTCCCGAGCGTGTGGTCCCTCCCGATACGGTCATCGGCTGTGAGCTGTCACGGAACCACGGCAACGGTAGGAATGTCCTCTTCGCGGACGCCTCCGCCACCTTCATGCCGGAGGAAGAGTTCCGGCGCACACTGGCGGCGCCGGCCAACCAGGTTTTCGCGGAAGCGTTTCGGCGGGTCGAGAAACCTGAGCTGGCGGAGCACCTGCGGCAACGAAAACGGGAACCGACTATCTGGCAGCACATGCTTCCGTCGACGAGGTAACGTTCGGTCGCGGCTGCAACGCTCCAGGATGCAGGACCTTCAGCGGCCGTGTTTTTCGAGTTGGGCGAGGGTGCGGGCGAAGTCTTTGGGCAGTTCGGTGTCGAAGGTCATTTCGCTGCCGGTGGCGGGATGGCTGAAGGTGACGGACTTGGCGTGCAAGGCGAGGCGATCGATCAGCGGGTGTTCCGTCTTGCGGCCGGAAGGCTTGAAGCGGCGTTTGAACTCCGAAAGGTAGATGGCCTGCGGCGAGCCGTAGTGATGGTCGGCGATGATGGGCAGACCGACGGCTGCCAGGTGGACGCGGACCTGGTGCATGCGGCCGGTGCGAGGCCTGGCCTCGATCAGGGCGAACTCACGGAACTGCTGGAGCACGCGGTAGTCGGTGACCGCGTAGCGGGCCTTCTTGCCACCAACCACGACGGGCTTGACGGATTTTTCGGTTTTGCGGAGCGGAAGATTGATGGTGCCGGACTCGACCTCGACAACGCCACGGACGATCGCCAGGTAGGTCTTATGGACCTGTTGATCCCTCCACTGGCGTGAGAGCTCGCGCTGGGCGTCGGCGGTCTTGGCCAGGATCATCACGCCAGAGGTATCGCGGTCCAGGCGATGGACGATGCGGAGCTGGTCGGCCAGTTCGGGCCGGTTGAGGGCGAGGCGGTCGAGAACCGGTTCGACGGCGAACTGGCCGCGGACGCTGTCGAGACCGGCAGGCTTGTCGATAACCAGCAGGTGCTCGTCCTCGAAGAGGATGCGGACGTCCGCCTGCTGCGGCCCACGAACGCGGCGCGGGGCGGGACGGCGCGAAGGCTCAACGCCGGCGGGTTCCTTTTCGTCGAAGTCCTCTTCGAGTTCTTCCTCGTCAAAGTCTTCATCTTCATCGAAGTCTTCGTCCAGGTCATCCTCGTCAAGGTCTTCGTCGTCGAGTTCAAAATCGTCGCGTTGTTTCTTGCGCTTTCGACTCATTATGATCTTCATCTCAGAATGGCGCATCGGATGACGCACCATCACGTGCAGTTTTATCTCGTCAGAAGCCCTTTACCCACGCCAGGCCGGCGTTGCCGCTTTCCGGGTTGATGTACGGGGTAATCTTTCCGCCGAAGATTTCCGGCTGATGTTTCTGGGCGACGGTCTTGCCGACGACGTAGCCGAGGGCGGCTCCGAAAACGATGTCGGAGAAATGGTGCTCGCGGTCGTCCATGCGTTCCAGGGCGACCAATCCGCTGACCAGGTAGAGAGGGATTCCGACCACCGGGCCGTAGTACTCATCGAGCACAGCGGCCAGGGCGACGGAACTGGAGGTGTGGCCGGAGGGCCAGCCCCAGTCTTCGCCGTTGGGCACTTCGGTGCAGGCGGCCAGTTTCAGCAGTACCGTGGTTGCTCCGTTGATGGCCAGGGCGCTGGTGAGCGTCTTGGCGACGCCGTAGGTGTGGCGGTCCTGTTCGAGGACTCCGTAGGCGTACATCAGGCCGGCGAAGGCGAAATGGGTGCCAGGATTGCCGAGGGCTCCGAACACGTCGCCCCACTCGGTGGACAGGGCACGGCTGCGGTCGAACTTGTCCTCGAAGCAGTCATCGGCGCCGGAGTCGCGGACGGCGACGGAGGCTCCGCCGGCGATCAGGAGGATGGTCAGGTTGGTCTTATCGGTAAAGACGGTCTTGGTGTCGCTCCAGAGGTCGCGCGGCATGTGTTTGAGGTCGGACTTGAGGGCCTCAAAGAAATCCGCGCCGGGCTGGTAAGGATCGTCGGCTGACGGCTGGGTGTCGGTGTCGAGATCGAGTTCGGAATCCTGCGGTTCGTAGGCCGCCAGGAGGAAGGATCCGGCGGTGAGCGGCTCAAGATCGGCGTCGTGCGATCTGTCGGCCGACGCGCCGACGGTGAAGCATTTTTCCGGGGTGGTGCAGCCGGTCCGGTTGACGGCGGCCCGACGGCGGGCATCGCGGCAGGCATCAGCCAATTCATCGGACGCCGTGGACGACATCGCCGAGCATCCGGGGCAAAGCAGGCTGAGAGTGGCGAGAGCGGTCAGGGTCGCGGAAACCAGTGCTTTCATGGCGCCTCCTGTGGTTTTATCTGGACTGACGAACGGCTCTATTATATGAGTAGATTCTGAACAAGCAATATGAGGGGCAACCGTCATGAAGAAAACGCCATTGTACGACGTACATGAGACACTCGGGGCACGGATGGTGGACTTTGCCGGCTGGTCCATGCCGCTGGTCTACGGTTCGATCATCGAGGAGCACGTCTGGACGCGGAGCCGAATCGGGCTTTTCGACGTCTCACACATGGGACGAATCGAAGTCTGCGGGGCAAAGGCTGGAGCGGCCCTGGACGGGCTGTGTACGCGGAAGGTCTCGGAGGCCGAGGCCGGCAAAACGGTTTATGCCCTGATGTGCAACGAGGACGGGGGCGTATTGGACGACCTGATGGTCTCCCGGCTGGGCGAGGATTCGTTCTACGTGGTCTGCAACGCGAGCAATCGGGAGAAGATCGTCACTCACGTGCGGGAGCACGCGGGTGAGACGGTTGAGTTCCGGGACGTCACGGAGTCGACGGGCATGGTCGCCGTGCAGGGGCCGAAGGTGGTGGAGTTGATCGGCCGCCTGCTGCCGGGCGAGGTGGCCGAATTGGGGCACCGCCGGGCACTGCGGGCGAGCATGTACGGGGTGAGCTTTATCGCCTTTCGGGGCGGCTACACTGGCGAGGACGGCTTTGAGGCGGTATTCGGTCCTGGAGCGGTGGTGGCGGTGTGGCGTCAGCTTTCGGGCCTGGCGTTCAACGGCGAGCGGATGGTTCGGCCGGCGGGTCTGGGAGCGCGGGACACGCTGCGGCTGGAGGCGGGACTGCCGCTATACGGGCATGAGTTGAGCGAGCGGATCGATCCGATCTCAGCGGGACTGCGATTCGCCGTGGATTTCGAGCATGATTTTGTCGGGCGGCAGGCGCTGGAACGGGTGGAGCGCGACGGGCCAAGTCGCGTACGGGTCGGATTGCGGCTTGATGAGAAGCGTGCGGCCAGACAGGGGCATCGTATTCTCTCCGACGGCCAGGACATCGGTGAAGTCACCAGCGGAGCGTACTGCCCGACAGTGGAGGCGTCGATCGCAATGGGCTTCGTCGATCGCGATCGCTCAGCGGTTGGGGCCACGGTCGAGGTGGACACGGGCAAGAACCGCCTTGCGGGACGGATCGTGGAGATACCGTTCTATCGACGGCCGAAGTAGTAGCGGGCGGCTAAGACACGGTTGCCGTTGGGACCGAGAGCGGTAGAATTAGGTTTGGCGGCATTGGGAAAGGGCTCTTGGCGGGACGGTGATGCGGATGGAGCGAATTCGGAAGATTCTAGGCAAGTACTGGGGCTACGAGAGCTTTCTGCCCCTGCAGGAGGAGGCGATCCGGTCGGTGCTGGAGGGTCGCGACTCGGTGGTGGTCCTGCCGACGGGCGGCGGCAAATCGCTGTGCTACCAGGCTCCGGCCCTGGCGATGGCGGGGACGGCGGTGGTCGTCTCGCCGCTGATCTCGCTGATGAAGGACCAGGTGGACGGGTTGCGGGAGTGCGGGGTGACGGCGGGCTTCGTCAACAGCAGTCAGAGTCCGGCCGAGCGGCACGAGGTGATGCGCGAGGTCGCGGCGGGAAAGGTGAAGCTGCTGTACGTGGCGCCCGAGCGGCTGGTCTCGCCGGGGTTTCTGCGTTTTGCGCGGGAGCAGAAGATTTCCTTTGTGGCGGTGGATGAGGCGCACTGCATCAGCATGTGGGGCCATGACTTCCGGCCGGAGTACCGCCAGCTTTCGAAACTCAAGGAGGCCTTCGCGGGAATCGGCGTTCATGGGTACACGGCGACGGCGACCGAACAGGTCCGACTGGACATCGCCACGCAGCTCGGGTTGGCCGAACCGGAGATCCTGGTCGGGTCGTTCGACCGCAAGAACCTGATCTTTCGGGTGCGTCGGCGTGACGGGCTGGTCGATCAGGTCTGTTCGGTACTCAAGCGGCACGCGGGCGAGTCAGGGATCATCTACTGCATCCGGCGGGCGGACGTCGAGGAACTCGCCGCGACGCTGGTGCAGACGGGTTTCAAGGCCCGGCCGTACCACGCCGGAATGAGCGACGAGGAGCGGAAGGAGAATCAGGACGCCTTCATCAGCGAGGAGACGGACATTATCGTGGCGACGGTGGCGTTCGGGATGGGGATCGACAAGTCGAACGTGCGGTACGTAATCCACGCGGCGATGCCCAAGTCGCCGGAGCACTATCAGCAGGAGGCGGGCCGGGCGGGCCGCGACGGCCTGGAGGCCGAGTGCTGGCTGTTCTACTCGGGCAAGGATTTCATGACGTGGAACCGTCTGCTGGGCGACGCGGAACCGAACTCGAAGGCGGTGTGGGAAGAGAAACTGCAGGCGATCTATGGGTACTGCACGAGCATGACGTGTCGGCACCGGTCCATCGTAAGGTACTTCGGACAGGAATTGGCGGATCGCAAGTGCGACGGCTGCGACATCTGCCTAGGCGAGGTGGACCGTGAGGATGACGCCCTGGTGATGGCACAGAAGATCCTCTCGTGCGTGCTTCGCCTGGAGGAGCGTTTCGGCGGCGACTACACAGCCGGGGTGCTGATCGGATCGCAGGAGGACCGGGTTTTCGAAAAGGGGCACGACCGACTTTCGACGTACGGGCTTCTGAGCAAGTACAGCAAACGCGTGGTTCGCGACTGGATCGAGCAGTTGGTGGACCAGGGCTATCTGCGAAAGCACGGGGAATACAACGTGCTGCAAGTGACGCCGGAAGGCTGGCGGGTGCTGCGGGGTTCGGGCGACCCGGCGCTGGCCAAGCCGGCGAAGAAAGGCCAGGCGAAAAAGGCGAAGGCACTGAACGATTCGTGGGACGGGGTGGATGAGGGGCTCTTCGAGCGGCTGCGACAGGTTCGCCAGATGCTGGCGAAGGAACGGCTGGTGCCCCCGTTCGTGGTGTTCAGCGACGCCTCGCTGCGCGACATGGCGCGTAAGCGGCCGACGACGCAGGAGGGGTTTCTGCAAGTCCACGGCGTGGGTCAGGAAAAGTGCCGGCAGTACGAGTCGCAGTTCCTCGGAGCGATGCGGAAGTACTGCGGCAAGCACGGCTTGGAGATGGACGTGGGGCTGGCGGACCTTGAGTTCTGAGGCGGCTGGAGCTATGGCGATTCCTGATCGGCGAGCGATCGGATTTCGGCGGCCAGATCGGGGTGGGTGGTGATGAGCAGGTCGGGCGACTGCGCCTCGTTCATGAAAACGTCGATGCTCAACAGGGTATCGACGCCGCGGTAGCGGATGGGGAACTCAAGCATCCTCTGTTGATCGACACTTATCGTCTCAGCGGTCTGGCGGAGTTGTTCTATCTCCGGATCGCCGAAACCTGACTCGATTCGGGCGGAGACCTGCCTGAACAACGGAACCAGGCCATGGATATCGAGGTTCAGAGTGATGTTCCGCAGTTTCGGCGGCTGATGCGAGACCGGCTCGCACTGGCATTGACAGCCGGACTGGACCGCGAGAGAGATCGTTGATGCCACCATCAACAGGCAGAAGAGTGGGCGCATCGGACTTCCTCCATGAATAGACCGCTAATGAGCATGATAGCGGACAGGTGCCGATGAGGCAAGAGGCAGATTCGGCAGACCGGCATTCCGCACTGACAGAGAGGCCGGCAACGGTTCGTGCCCGGTGCGGAGCGCAGCCTACACGGCGACCTGCGGCGCGGTGCGGATGCCGGTATCCTCGACCTCGAAGAATTCCTCCTTCTGGAAGCCGAAGAGGCCGGCGATGAGGTTGGAGGGAACGACTTCGATGCGGGTGTTCAGGTCGCGGACGTTGCCGTTGTAGAATCGCCGGGCAGCCTGGATGCGGTCTTCGGTGTTGGCCAGTTCGCGCTGGAGGTGGAGGAAGTGCGTGCTGGCCTTGAGGTCCGGGTAGGCCTCAGCGACGGCCAGCAATTGGCGGAGGGAATGGACGAAGTGATTCTCGTCGCGGGCCTGAGATTCGGGCGAGCCGGTGGAGGCCAGGGCGCGGCTGCGGGCCTCGGCGACCATCTCCAGCGTCTGGCGTTCGTGCGTGGCGTAGCCCTTGACGGTCTCAACGAGGTTGGGGATCAGGTCGTAGCGGCGCTTCAACTCGGTATCGACGTTGGACCAGGCCTCGCGGCACTGGAAACGGAGCTTGACCAGCGAGTTGTAGGTCGCGGCGACCCAGATCAACGCAATGACAAGCAGGCCGATGGGCAGGCACAGGCCGAGGCTGATAGGCAAATCCGGTTGGTGCATGGCGGCATCCTCTATGTTGAGGGCGAAGAGACTGGTCTGGTCATATCAAGATCGACTCCGGTCGGCGGACAGCTCACGCTGCTGCCGGACGAGATAGTCCGGCAGCCGGTCAAGAACACCGGCGATGACGCCGACGGCGTCCTCGTAGGCCTGCGGCGAAAAGACGCTGCCGTTTTGGGCGATCACGCAGTGGCGGTCGAACTTTAGGCTGAACACCGGCGAAGCGAGCAGGAATTCCATCGTCCGGGCGTGCAGCACGTCGTAGGCCCAGCGTTTGTCCGGGGCGCGGACGCAGAAATTGCGGCTGAACTCAGCGGACTCGAAATCGATGTCGTCGGCGCCGAAGAACTCGCCGATCTTGTCGAAGAAGTTTTCTCGCCGGAGGGAGAGCGGCTGGAGCGGCAGGTCCGAACCGAGGATGACCGCGGAGAAGTGGTTATGGTGCGTCTGCCGCCTGCCCTTGGAGTCATGGGAATGCGTCTCGTAGTGATAGTCAAAGCCGAGAAAAGAGCGGTCGCCCCACCGCCCCTCCAGCACGTTGTACGCGTAACGATTGGATCCCTGGCGGAGGCAATCGAACCGGGGAAAGCGGCCTTCCAGGTCGCTGCGATGGGCCTCGTCAAAGGTCATGCCATGTTGTGTCGCCCAGGCCCGTAACTCCTCCCTGCGTTTGGCGGCCTGTTTGGCGCTGACGACGGCCAGGACGATAATGACGGCGACGAACAAGGCGACTATCACAAACGGCATGGCTTCTGGCCCCATGGGTATTTCTCGCTACCGGCCGCAACTTCCGACTGAAGGATACCATGAGGGCCGTCGGAGATCAAGAGGCAGACCCAGTCTGTGCGCCTGGGCGTAGTGCAGAGAGCGGCGCGCCCGCCCTACCGACGGACGCGCCGATGGAGGCACTGGTGACGATGATGGCGCTATCGCACGACGGCCTCGACTTCGCGGAACCGTTCGATCGGGTGTTCACCTCGGAGTTCCTGGCGGTAGTCCCGTCTCCGCCGTTCGATATGCCGCGTGATGACGTCCTGACTCGGGACCCCTTCGTGATCGTTGACCGCCTGCTGATAGTCGTAGTAGCGGTAGTCTTCCGGAATGTCGTCGGCGGGCACGAATTCAGTGCCTTTGGCGTTGTAGTCAGCCTGGCGGGCCAGGATGTCGCGGACGTAGTCGATGTTGGACTGGAAGAACACCGGCCGCGGCAGTTCCTTGGGCAGCATCTCGACCGGATCGCGGCGTTCCTGCTGCTTCATCATCTCGCGGTCCGCGTGCAGGTGGCCGATCTCCATGTCCAGGTGATGCTCCCACATCTTCTTGATCCGCGGGTCGTCCTCCTGCTCCATGAACGAGTGGTAGAGATAGCACTCGGTGTAGTCGTGCATGACCAGGCGTTCGAACCAGGACATCGACGGGTCGATCAGGGACTCGTAGTGAGTCACGTGCTGCTCCTCGATCATGGCGATCTCGGAGTAGAGCCCGCGGGCCAGGTGCTCCTGCGACCGGTTGGCCTGGTTCATGTAGAAGTTCATGGTCTGCTGCTCCGCGGCGACGATGATGTTGGCGTGGAGCTTGGTGAGAATGTCGGCCGAACGGGAGTCGAAATGGTGGCGGATCTCATCGAACGGGTGGCGGTGCTCGGCGATGGTGGGCCGTCCGATGGTCACCTCGGTGTAGTCGCCGACGAGTTTCTCAGCCGGGGTGCCCTCGGTCATCTCCATCAGGTTGGCGTAGCGATAGAGATGGTCAAAGTCCTCGAGCAGGGCGAAATCGAGCACCGACTTGGCGTATTCGTCGGGCTCGGTGCGGGCCAGGAAGGCGGTCAGGTCGACCGCCACCTGTTCGTAACCGATGGTGTGCTCCAGCGTGGTCTCATCGCCGGGCACGAGGGCTGAAATCGCCTTTTGCTGCTGTTGCTCCATCCGGCGGGCCAGGGCCAGCTTTCGCCGGGTCTCCAGGTCGCCGGTGTGCCGGGCGAACTGATGCAAAAACCACTGCGACTCGAATTCGGCCCCGTTGAGCGTGATGATCCGGCATCGCGTGTAAGGATGCACGCTGTTCTTGTCGTAGGGTTTGACGTTCAGCTCCGACCAACTGCGAAGCTGCTGTTCCAGCGGAATGCCCTTTTCATCGAAAGGATTGAATGCCATGTCTGCTCCCCCTTTTGCGGTAGATGGCTTGGTCCGTTGCACCTGCGGCCCGCACGGCGACGACAATCCCGTGACTCCCGCCCCGTTGGCCGCGTCTCCCGTCATTTCAGAATAACACACGGGCGGTACGGGTCAAGCACTTTTTTCTTCGCCTAGGGCACCAACGGGTTGTGATACTTTGTGATCGGCGATGCGGATAAAGGTTTGACTCGTCGCACAGCGGCCGTTATGATTGGAGCCGAAGTGACTGGGGGATAGCCGCTTTTGGTCAAGCGGGAACCCGAATGGACCTGATCAATCGAGTCATGGGCGTACTGGCCGTGGCTCTGGCGAGTCTGCTCTCCTGCGAGGACGACAGCAGCACTGAAGCGAGGCAGGAGGCACTCGAAGCGTGCGAAGAGGTCGAGGAAAGGATCGATAGCCTCTTCAGAGCGCGGGATGTGAGGCACAAGCGAATTGGCGCCGGCCGATCGCTTCTGAATCTCGATCACAGGGTTGTCTGACAATCGACGGAGGCAAAGATGAGACTGCTCAAATCACTACTGGCGATGCTTCTGCTGTCGGCCGTGTTCGTGGCGATTCCTTCGTGCGAACGCGAGGAGGGCCCGGTGGAGGAGGCGGGCGAAAAGATCGATGAGGGGATCGAAGAAACGGGCGAAGCGATCGAGGACGCCGGCGAAGGGCGATAACCCGTCTACGAGAATTCCGCTGACCTGTGCATTCGTGAGGTTCTTCTGTCCGGAATGGGCGGTGTGGCTCCGCGCGATCAGGTGCCGGGCCGAATGAGAACTCCGCGAACAGCAGCGATACTGACGCGGACAACAGCGGAGTCCATCCCCTGCGCAAGGGACGGCGACTCTTCACGCCGGCGCCCCCTCCTGGCCGGGGTCGCCAGCGAAAAGGCATGTCGAACGGGTCCGGGCCGCCAGGTCACGAACCTGTCCGAAGCCAGTCTCCGCGCCGAGGGGAAAGACACTTCGAGCGGTTGGCGGGATCTCGCCGATGCCGCTGCCAATCCGGCTCTGAATGACGAAGGCGGCCGTGCGCCGCCGCATGAGAAGCATCACGACACACCCACCGCACCCGCCGCATGGCACTTGATCCCGATTGGAGTTGAAATCCCGGGGCGGTTTTGCTAATTTTTGCTCAATTTGGACTATAATAACTGCGGCAACGGCAGGAGTCTGGACCAAATAGGCGGAGAACATGTCCAAACGAACCGACATAAAGAAGATTTTGATCATCGGGTCCGGGCCCATCATCATCGGCCAGGGCTGCGAATTCGACTATTCCGGCACCCAGGCCTGCAAGGCGCTGCGGGAGGAAGGGTATCGGATCGTCCTGATCAATTCGAACCCAGCGACGATCATGACGGACCCCGAGTTCGCGGATCGGACGTACATCGAACCGGTGACGGCGGAGGCAATTGAGCGGATTCTACAGGCCGAGCGCGATACGGGCGAACCGATCGACGCGATCCTGCCCACGCTGGGCGGCCAGACGGGGCTGAACACGGCGGTTGAGGTGGCGGACCTGGGGTTGCTCGAAAAGCACGGGGTGGAGATGATCGGGGCCAATCGCGAGGCGATCCATAAGGCCGAAGACCGCAAGCTGTTCAAGGAAGCGATGCTGCGGATCGGGCTGGAGCTGCCGCGAAGCGGCCTGGCCTACAACATGGCTGAGGCCAAGGAACTGCTGGCGGATATCGGCCTGCCGTGCGTGATCCGGCCGAGCTTCACCCTGGGCGGACACGGCGGCGGCATCGCCCGCACGGAAAAGGAGTTCTCCGAAATCTGCGCCCGGGGCATCGAGTACTCGCGGATCAACGAGGTCCTGATCGAGGAGTCGGTGCTTGGCTGGAAGGAGTACGAACTGGAGGTGATGCGCGATCGGAAAAACAACGTCGTGATCATCTGCAGCATCGAAAACTTCGACCCGATGGGCGTGCACACCGGCGACAGCATCACGGTGGCTCCGGCCCAGACGCTGACCGACAAGGAATACCAGCGAATGCGGGACGCGTCGATCGCGATCATCCGCGAGATCGGCGTGGAGACGGGCGGATCGAACATCCAGTTTGCGGTGAACCCGGCCGACGGCCGGATGGTGGTGGTCGAGATGAACCCGCGGGTCTCGCGATCGTCGGCTCTGGCCTCGAAGGCCACGGGCTTTCCGATCGCCAAGATCGCAGCCAAGCTCGCGGTCGGCTACACGCTGGACGAGATACCCAACGACATCACCAAGGAGACGCCCGCGAGTTTCGAACCGACGATCGACTACTGCGTGGTCAAGATCCCGCGGTGGACGTTCGAGAAGTTTCCGGAGGCGGACGAGACGCTGACCACGCAGATGAAGAGCGTGGGCGAGGCGATGAGCATCGGCCGCACCTTCAAGGAGGCCCTGCAGAAGGGCATCCGTTCGATGGAGATCCGGCGCTACGGGCTCGGACTGGACCGGATCGACAAGTGGTTGGCCAACCGCCGGGCGGCCCAACGGCAGAAGGTGCCGTTCAACGCCAAAGCCGATGACACGGTGGACGCCCACGAGGAGGCGGCCCAGAGGTTCCCGATTCCGGAACCGACCCTCCGCAACAAGCTGACCGTGCCCTGCCAGGGCCGGCTGTACTACATCCGCTATGCGTTCAAGATGGGCTGGACCGTCGAGCAGGTCCATGAGCTGACCAGGATCGACCCGTGGTTCCTCGAGAACATCCGTGAACTGGTGGCGTTTGAGGACGTGCTGAGCCGGTACGCCAGCCTCGAAGAGGCGCCCCAAGAGGTCCTCCGGCAGGCGAAGATGTGGGGCTATTCGGACGTGCAGCTCGCCAATCTCTGGAACACCACCGACAAGAAGGTCCGGGCCCACCGCAAGAGCCTGGGCATTGAACCGGTTTACAAGCTGGTCGATACCTGCGCAGCGGAGTTCGAGGCCTATACCCCCTACTACTACTCCAGCTACGAGCAGCCGGCGGTCGTGGCCGGCAACTCCTCCGGCGAAGCGAAGGCGTGGACCGACGACGAGGTCCGCGTCAGCAGCAAAAAGAAAATCGTCATTCTCGGCGGCGGACCCAACCGGATCGGCCAGGGCATCGAATTCGACTACTGCTGCGTCCACGCGGCGTTCGCCGCCCGCCAAGAGGGTTTCGAGGCGATCATGGTCAACTCGAATCCCGAGACGGTCAGCACCGACTATGACACTTCCGACCTGTTGTGCTTCGAGCCGCTGACCCTCGAGGACGTGCTGAACATCTGCGACAAGCTCAAGCCGGACGGGTTGATCGTGCAGTTCGGCGGTCAGACGCCGCTGAACCTGGCCAAGGGGCTGCACGAGGCGGGCGTCCCGATCATCGGGACCAGCGTCCAGTCGATCCGCCTGGCTGAGGATCGCGAGCAGTTCCAGAAGCTGCTGCAGGAACTCGGGCTCCGCCAGCCGCCCAACGGCACCGCGGTCAACGTGGCCCAGGCGGTCGAAGTGGCCAATCGCATTGGCTATCCGGTGCTGGTCCGGCCGGGCTTCGTGCTCGGCGGGCGCGGCATGGAAATCGTCTACGACGACCAGTCGCTGGCCAAGTTCATCCGCGAGGCGGACGATTACTCCGACCGGCCGCTGACCGAGAACCCCGTGCTGATCGACAAGTTCCTCGAACTGGCGACCGAGGTGGACGTCGACTGCGTGGCCGACGGGACGGACGTGGTGGTGGCCGGCGTGATGGAGCACATCGAGGAGGCGGGCATCCACAGCGGCGACTCGGCCTGCGCCCTGCCGCCCTACTCGCTGTCGCACGAACTGGTGGACCAGATCATCGACCAGACGGTGGCGATGGCCCGGCGGCTGGACGTACGCGGGCTGATGAACGTGCAGTTCGCGATCAAGGACGAACAGATTTACGTGCTGGAGGTCAACCCGCGTGCGTCGCGAACGGTGCCGTTCGTGAGCAAGGCGACGGGCATTCCGTGGGCGAAGGTGGCGGCGAAGGTGATGATGGGCAAGTCGCTGCGGGAACAAGGCGTGACCCGTACGGTCTGGCCGCGGCACACCAGCGTCAAGGAGTCGGTGTTCCCGTTCATCAAGTTCCCGGGCGTGGACATCATCCTGGGTCCGGAGATGCGCTCGACCGGCGAGGTGATGGGCCTCGACGACCGATTCTCGATCGCGTTCGCCAAGAGCCAGATGGCGGGTTCGTCGCCGCTGCCGACCGAGGGCAACGTGTTCATCTCGGTGCGGGACGCGGACAAGAAACTGATCGAACCGATCGCCCGCGAATTGGCGTCGATGGGGTTCAATATCATCAGCACCAAGGGCACCTGGGAGATCCTGCGGGCGGCGGACGTGCCGGCCCAGTTGATCCCGAAGGTCCTGGAGGAGCGGCGGCCGAACATCCTCGACCTGATCGAACACCGCGAGATCGCCTTGGCCATCAACACCCCCACCCGCAAGGGCAAAGACTCCGACGAGGGCAAGATCCGCGCCGCCGCGGTAACCCACGAGGTGCCGATCGTGACCACGATCACCGGGGCGAGGGCCGCGGTGCGGGCGATGCGGGCGATGCGGGAGAGCGGCTGGAACGTCAAGCCGATCCAGGAGTACCACAGGCAGATGACCTGATCGCTCCGCCGCCCTGCAGCGGCTTTGTTCGGCGGCGAGGGCCGTGCTCACTCGCGGTTGAGAAGCCGCACGTCGTGGTCGAAGCGGTTCAGCGGACAGCGGTCGCAGAGGGCGATCTTCCTGCAGTAGTTCTTGCCGGTGGCGACCAGGAGGGCGTGATACTCGTTGTAGAGCGGCACGTCGGGCGGGAGGTTCGATTCGAAGAAGTCCTTGATCGCGTGGTAGTCGTCGTCCTCGGCGATAAGCTTGTGACGGACCATGACACGG
This sequence comes from Phycisphaerae bacterium, assembly GCA_012729815.1. Taxonomy (NCBI): domain Bacteria; kingdom Pseudomonadati; phylum Planctomycetota; class Phycisphaerae; species Phycisphaerae bacterium. Next base: position 23,223 of record JAAYCJ010000002.1, read on the forward strand.
TAGGTGTAGGCATCGACGACGAAGGTGGGCTTGCCCGCTGCGTAGAGCACGATGTCGTCGGCGGTTTCCGGGCCGATGCCGTTGATCGACAGCAGTTCCTCGCGAAGGCTGTCCACCGACCGACTGAAGAATATCTCGAGGTCGCCGCCGTACTCCCGCCAGACGTGGCTCATGAGGTTGTGCAGGCGGTTGGCCTTGACACGAAAATACCCAGCCGGGCGAATGATCTCCGCCAGACGCGGCAGCGAACAGGTGGCGAGTCTCTCCACGTCGATCAGGTCGGACCGGCGCAGATTGGCGATCGCCCGCTCGACGTTGGCCCAGTTGGTGTTCTGGGTCAGAACGGCCCCGATCATGATCTCGAGCGGCCCGTCGCCGGGCCACCAGCGCTGGGGCCCGAAGTGGGCCAGCATCGCCTGGTAGAGGGCCATCAGCTCGTCGTGTGTCGCGGCCATCGCATGCGTTCTCCTGTCGATCAAATGCACCGCATCGGCGGTTCGACCCTTGTCGAATGATAGGCCTCATGGTAGTTTACTTCGAAGCATGATCGGAATGAAGGGCAAATCGACTGGACGGAGCGGGCAGAACCCGCCGTATTCGCAGGACATCCACCGGCCGGTTACCTCGCTGGTGTTCCTGTTGCCGCTGGTGGTGGTCTACGAGCTGGGAACCCTGCTGATGGCGGGCAACCTGCCCGAGGCGCTGCACTCGCGGGTCATTGCGTTCCAGTTGCTGCATCGGTTCCTGGCCCTGTTTGGAGCGACGATCTTCTATCTGCCCGGATTGCTGGTGCCGGCGATTTTGGTGGCGTGGCACGTCGCGACGGGCGACACGTGGCGGGTCCACAAGAGAACGCTGGGGCTGATGGCGGTCGAGAGCCTGCTGCTGGCGATCCCGCTGGTGGTCTTCTACAACGTGGGCAGCAGCTACGTGAACCTCTGGTCGCCCCTGGCCGCTCCCGCCGCGGAGGGCTGGCACGGCAAGCTGCTGCTGTCGATCGGGGCGGGGATCTACGAGGAACTGCTGTTTCGGCTGATCCTGATCTCGCTGCTCGGGATGATCATGATCGATCTGGCCCGACTGCCCGAGCCGCCATCGGTTTTTTTCATGGTGCTGATTTCCGCGACGGCGTTCAGCCTCTATCATTACCTGGGGCCCGAGACCTTCTCGTGGCCGACGTTCATGTTCCGCGCCGTGGCCGGCGGATACCTGGCGGGAATATTCATCCTGCGGGGATTTGGGATTACCGTCGGCTGCCACGTGGTTTATGATATTCTGGCGATGATCTTGAACGCCCTGGCGGGTTCGCCCGAATAGGCGGACCCGACGCCGGGCGAGGAGCGGATTTGTGGTCGAGTCGAACGTGGACGCACCGAAACTGGAGGAGATGAGGCTCTACGTGTACGGGCGGCCGTTGCACCCGGAACTGTTCGGCGTGTTTCTTCAGCACAAGCTGGATCTGGGCCGATACCAAGCCGACATCTGGCTGCTGGGGTTGGGACACCTGGTGTGCTTCCACACGCCGGAACAGACGGTGACCGAACTGGTGGTCCAGGCCAGCGAGCTGTACTCGTCAGCCGGTCTGATCGAAAAACTCCCGCTCGAAAAGAAGAGCGACTTTCGCCACTGCCTGGACGACCGGGTCTTCTACATCGTCAGCACCCAGGCCGAGACGATGAGCCAGGCGGTCTTCGAGCAGGTGCATCGCGAGATGCTTCGCTTCGCCGAGACGCGCGGCCTGTTCATGCCATTCGACCAGTGGGCCGAGGGCAAGGGACTGGCCCCCTTCAGCTTCATCGACTACGAGCACCGGACCCGCGAGTTGTCGGTGTTCGCCTACCATGCGTTTCCGTCGCAGAACCTGATCCTGCGGACCCAGTCGGTGTTCTCGCTCGAGGCAATCTCATCGGAACCGCGGGCAACGGCCGAGCCGGAGGAACCGGACGCATGAGCGAGCTGGCGCGGCGGGCGATTCGGCAGGTGCGGCTTGGGCTGCAGTATTGCTGGAGGCTGGACCGCCGGGCAGAAGAGTCGCCGGTCCCGATCACGCTGCTGGTTTGCGGGCTGGGTGTGGGTCTGACGCTGTGCGCGGTGTTTGCAGCCAGTTGGAAGTACTACGGTGATATCTACTTCACCGAGTGGACGCGCCTGAGGCTCGTGCCGTCGGTCATGGTGGTCCTGGTCCTGACCGTGCTGAATTTCAAGCAACTGGCGGGCCTGGCGGTGACGGCGGACCGGCTGGTGCTCGGAACCGGGCCGTCGGACCAGCCAACAACCTCGCAGATCCGGCAGATATCGCTGGTGGGCGTATTGGCGGTGGTCCTGGCGCTGCTGCTGAAGTTTTCGCTGATCCTGGCGATGCCCTACCACGCCCCATGGTGGCCGGATGACTGGCGGGCGATGTTCAACCGGCTGTATCCCAAGATGCACTTCCGGGTGCTCCTGCTGCTGGGATTGTGGGGCAAAGCGGGGCTGCTGGTGGCCGCGGCCACCGGCTGGCAGTCGCCGACCATCGACCCGCAGGACCGCGACCTGCGCCGGCGGCTGAGAATCCGCCCGCTGCTGGTGAACCTGGTCCTGGTGACGCTGGTGACGGCAGTCTATTTCTCCAGCCAGCGCAGCCGCGGACTCGGGCTGCTGGTCGCGCTGTGGATATTCCTGGTCGTCTACGTGGCCTCGATGCTTCTCTCACGAGCCCAGCGCGGCCACGACAAACACTCGATGTTCGCCTGCGCCGAACTGGCCGAACAGGCCCTCCTTCTGGCGTATCTGGCGATCTCGAAGTTCCTGTATCAGCCGTGATACGAAACGGCGCGTGGTTCTCCAGGAAAAAACCCTATTTCGACGACTGGCGTTGCAGCTTCTCGACAAGGAAGTCGTAGGCGCGGCGGCCGGAGATCTGGTGGCGGCCTTCGAACTCGTCCAGTTCGATTTGGTTTGAGGCGTCCCAGACGGCGTAGATTTCGCGAAGGCGGCCAACGGCGTCGCGGACGGCTTCGATGGGAAAAATGCCGTCGCGAGTACCCGCCTCGATCAGAACCGGGCGCGGCGCCAGCAGAGCGGCCAACTCGGGCAGATCGCCCACGCCAAGTATGCCCGGTATGAAGTTGCAAATACAGTGGTGCATGGCCAGGATGCTGGCGTGCCACGAGCAGAAGTAGCCGCTGATCACAGCGACGCGGATCCGCTCATCCACCAACGCACTGAAGAACGTGTGCATCCCGCCGCCGGAAATGCCCATCGCACCAAGCCGCTCCGTGTCTGCCTCCGGCAGCGTGGTCAGATAGTCAACGAGCCGCCGCGCCTCAAAGACCCGTAGACCGGCCAGACTCCCCCCTGCCATCATTGCCCACGTCGCAACCGCGTGGCAAGGCGGGGACTGGCCCTGCCCAAGCTCCGGCTGCACGTGCGACTGGTCAGGCACGTGCTCGCCGAACGCCATGATCTCCGGAGCGGCCACGAGAAACCCGCGACGGACCAATTCAAGCGCGAAGTCCTTGTGATAGCCGTCCGGCGTGGTTCGCTCCTCGCCGTCCTCCCAAAGACCAATGATGTCCTTGACGCCGTACCCGTGTCCATGGAAGGCCAGAACCACCGGCAGCGGACCCGGGCGGCTTTTGGGAAACAGCAGGTAGACCGGCAGTATCTTGCCCCGGGTCGTGTGGATGGTGATCTTCCGGCGGATGTGGTCGCCGCGCTCCACCTGCTCGATCACCTCCGCGGCGAAGTCCACCGCATCGAGATCCTGAAACCCGAGGGTGGCCGCCAGTTCGCTTCGAACCTGTCGCTGCCAAGCCCGGCCCTCGTCCGGGCCGGCGGCTTCGAACACGTGGCCGGCAGCGGCGGCCTGCTGATACCGCCTCAGCAGGGCCACCGGGTCCAACGGGGGCAAACTGGCCACGTCAAGCCGTCTGGTCGCCATTGCGTTATGCTCCTGGAAGACTCTCTCCGCCGATTCACGCCACACCCCGCACAATGCTATCATGGCCGGAACCGACCGCCAAGTGAATCCGTCCGATATTGCCATTGAACAGGCCGCCAATCCGTGTTAGAATGGCATTCAGTGGACAGTATCTCTGTCTGAACCACATCTGATTGTACGGGGTCGGACGAATCTTGGCGAAGGACCAGTCCGTATGGAAGAACGATTCGCCGTCAACTGCCCGCATTGCCGCCAGTCATACCGCGTGAGGTACTCAACGCTTGGTCGGGACGCGGTTTGTGCCCAGTGCAAGCAGACGTTCCGCCTGCTGGTCCCGGAGTATCACGGCGAGGACGAGATCCTGGCGTGGCTGGAGCGTGGACAGGAAAAACCCGCCAACGGCACCGTTGCCGGCCTTAAGATCGTCGATTCGAAGGCCGAGCCGCAGTCTACACCGCAAGCAATTCCCTCACCGTCATCAACGACTGCAGGCGGCCAGCGCCGCCTGCACCTCTACAAGGTGGACCCGACCCGGGCCTTCTTCTGGTTCCCAGCGGAGTTACTGCACCAACCCGGGATCCGGGCCTCGTTTCCCCAACGGTGCGTCAAGACCCTCTCCAAAGACGACCTTCACATCTACCTGGTGCACTGGTCGGCGACTCCCTCGCCGCTGGCGCCGACGGAACACCACGGCAAACCCAAACCCGTGGCCACGCTGGAACAATTTCCGGCCGTGCCCCCTGTCGAGTTGCTGGAGTTTCTGCCCAAGAGCTACGGCGATGAGCCATTCAGCCTGCCCATGCCCTACTACGCATCCACCGGAGTCGACCCGACCGGCATCGTCCGCACCAGTATCTCCGGCAACGGCGCCGAACAGCGGTGTTGGCTGAGCATCTCGAACCTCGAGGTCGCCCGGCGATTCTATGCCGCCGTCCAGGGCGATCATGACGAGGAATACCAGAAGTTACGCTTTCACAGCGACTTGCGACGAAAAGACCGCTGGGGGCGACTCTCGGGGCACCTGCAGACGTCCCTGCTGGAGTGGTACAGGCCCTTGTCCGACGAGCGATTCATCAAGTATCTGCCAGATGAAGAGACACCTAGGACAGCGAACGGATCATCGGGAATTATTATTACCGACAGACGCTTAGTTTTCCATAAGGATCGGATCTGGCGGGCCTATCCGCTGGAGGAACCACTGACGGTGCGGATGCAGGAGCAGGTGGACGGCGGGGCTTGGGTTGAGGTCTTCTCGGTCGCTCACGGTCGGGCGGTGACGCGGCTGAGCAGCAAGTCGTGGGCCAATCTCAAGCACTACCTGACCGGCCTGGAGGCGCGGGCGAAATTCTTCGGGTAGCGGCAGAAATTCGGCGGTTGGCGTCATTGACTTTTTGGGGGGCTGGGGGAAAAATTGGGGGAATTTCGCTGATTTTATATTGACTTTCGGCCCCCTCGTGATATTTTTGAGGGTCTGCGGACCCCTTTGTGCGCCGGGCACTTAGGAGGTCCCTAAAGCTGCTGTAGCTCAGCCGGTAGAGCGCGTCCTTGGTAAGGACGAGGTCATGGGTTCAAATCCCATCAGCAGCTTGGATTGTTTGTTCACGGACTGGCCCGTCACTTAATTGTGGCCGCTGGCTTATTGAACCGGATGAGCGTCTATAATATCGAACTAAGGTGCAATTGGTATTAGGGTAATCAGGACAGGAGGTTAGTCTCCATGGCAAAAGGGAAATTCGAGCGAACCAAACCGCACGTGAACGTCGGCACGATCGGGCACGTCGACCACGGCAAGACGACGTTGACCGCGGCGATCACCGACTATCTGGCGAGCAAGGGCTTGGCAGAGAAGAAAAGCTATGACGAAGTGGCGAAGGCGTCGGAAAAGGACGGCCGTCGCGACCCGACGAAAATTCTGACCATCGCCACCGCCCACGTGGAATATCAGACCCTGAACCGCCACTACGCCCACGTGGACTGCCCCGGACACGCGGACTACGTCAAGAACATGATCACCGGCGCCGCCCAGATGGACGGAGCGATCCTGGTGGTTTCGGCTGCGGACGGCCCGATGCCGCAGACCCGCGAGCACATCCTCCTGGCCCGCCAGGTGAACGTGCCGGCGATCGTGGTGTTCCTGAACAAGGTGGACCTGGTCGATGACCCCGAGCTGCTCGAGCTGGTCGAGCTGGAGGTCCGCGAGCTTCTGAGCAAGTACGACTTCCCGGGCGACGACACCCCGATCATCAAGGGCGCCGCCCTTCCGGCCCTCCAGGGCGACGCCGACGCCCAGGCCAAGATCCAGGAACTCCTGGACGCGGTCGACAGCTTCATTCCCGAGCCCAAGCGTCAGGAAGACCTGCCGTTCCTCATGCCGATCGAAGACGTGTTCAGCATCAAGGGCCGTGGAACGGTCGGCACCGGTCGTATCGAACGCGGCCAGGTCCGCACCGGCGATGAGGTGGAGATCGTCGGCCTCAACGCCGAGTCTCGGAAAGTAGTCGTGACGGGCGTCGAGATGTTCAACAAGACGCTGGACGAGGGCATGGCGGGCGACAACGTCGGCTGCCTGCTGCGTGGCGTGGAGCGTGAAGAGCTGGAGCGCGGCATGGTGCTGGCCCAGCCGAAGTCGATCACGCCGCACACCGGCTTCATGGCCGAGGTGTACGTGCTGACGAAAGAGGAAGGCGGCCGGCACAGCCCGTTCTTCCCGAAGTACCGTCCGCAGTTCTACTTCCGGACGACCGACGTCACGGGCGAGATCTCCGCGCTCAAGAGCCGCGACGGCAAGGACGCCGAGATGTGCATGCCCGGCGACAACATCCAGATGCAGGTGAAGATCCTCAAGCCGATCGCGATGGAAGAGGGCCTGCGGTTCGCCATTCGCGAAGGCGGCCGGACCGTCGGCTCGGGTGTTGTCACGAAGATCCTGGAGTAGTATAATAAGAGGTTTGGGCGATCCCGGGGCCCTTTTCGCGGCCCCGGGATCGATCTATTACATAGAACAGTGTTGGTTCGGCGGAGAGTCTGACGATGGCAAAGGGTCCGAAAGGCGAGTGGGTTTGGATGGAATGCACCAGTTGCGGTTCGCGGAACTACCGGACCCCGGTTTCGGCCAAGCCCGGCCAGGGCCAGGTGAAACTGGAACTGAGCAAGTACTGTCCGCGCGAGCGGAAGCACACGACGCACAAGATCCGCCGGAAGTAGGCTGATTGTAACGCCGGGCGTTCCCAGGCCTTGCGGCCTGACGAACGGCGAACCAGCGACCGAGACTGCGACACAGGGCAGTAGCTCAATTTGGTAGAGCACCGGTCTCCAAAACCGGCGGTTGGGGGTTCGAGTCCCTCCTGCCCTGTTGTGTCGTCGGGGACCACGGACCCGGCGGCTAGCGTAACCTCTTGCGAGAGAGCAGGTTAGAGATGGCAAACAAGACGAGCACGACCAATGCGGAACAGGCCCAGTGGTTCAGCGTGTACAAGCCGACGCAAGGCTACTGGACCCGGCTGTGCACCGCTTTGGGCAGTGCGGCCCTGGTCGCCTGGGGCGCCCACTGGCTGTTCCAGAAGATGGAGCCCTACGGCACCACTCCGACCGGACAGTACCTGCAGGTAGGGGTGACGTTGCTGTGGATCGTGGCCTGGGCCCTGGTGCTTTACTGGCTCATCGGCCGCAACGCCCGGACGGTGGACTTCTTTGTCGCCGTCGAGAGCGAAATGAAGAAGGTCAACTGGTCGTCGAAGCAAGAGGTGATCGGGGCGACCAAGGTGGTGATGCTGTTCGTGGTGCTGCTGAGCCTGATGCTGTTCGCGGTGGACATTCTGTTCATGCTGTTCTTCTCGGCGATCGGCGTCTTGCGGGCGGCCGGATCGGCGTTATTTTAAGAGGATCGGCGAGGCAAACGGCAATAGAACGGCCAAGACTGACCGAAACGGTCGGGGATGTTATGTCCAAACAGTGGTATGTATTGCGGGTGGCGTCCAACAAGGAAGATCAGGTCTGCGAGGCCTTGACCAAGAAGGTGCAGATCGAGAGCCTGGACGAGATCATCGGCCGGGTGCTCGTACCGACGGTCAAGGAAAAGCGGGTCAAGGGCGGCCAGGCGAAGGTGGTGGAACGCAAGCTGTATCCGGGCTACGTCTTCGTGGAAATGCAGACCAACGAGGACGGGACCATTCCGGAACACGCGTGGTTCATGATCAAGGAGACGATGGGCGTCGGCGACTTCATCGGGTCGGACAACAAGCCGGTGCCGATGGCGACCGGCGACGTCGAGAAGATGCTCACGGTGGTCGAGCGGGCCAAGGACGAGCCATCGATCGCCATCGACTTCCAGAAAGGCGATCAGATCAAGATCAAGGAAGGTCCGTTCGAGAACTTCGAAGGCAAGGTCGAAGAGGTCAACACGCAGCAGGGCCGGGTGAAAGTTATCGTGACGGTATTCGGTCGGGCGACCGAGCTCGAGCTCGAATACTGGCAGATCGAGAAGGCATAGGCAGGGACAGAATCAACCGAAGGGAACGATCATGGCAAAGGAAGTAACGGCGACGATCAAGGTTCAGGCCCCCGGCGGTCAGGCCACACCGGCCCCCCCTATCGGACCGGCCCTGGGCCAGCACGGCGTGAATATCGGGCAGTTCGTCAGTCAATTCAACGAACGGACCAAGCAGTACAACGGAATGACCATTCCGGCGGTCATCACGGTCTACAGCGACCGGAGTTTTGACTTCGTGGTCAAGAGCCCGCCCGCGGCCGCCCTGCTGAAAGAGGCGGCGAAGGTGGCCAAGGGTTCGGGCGTGCCGAACAAGGACAAGGTCGGCCAGGTCACGCGGGCCGACGTCCGGAAGATCGCCGAAACCAAGATGCAGGACCTCAACGCCTTCGACCTCGACCAGGCGATGCGCGTCGTCGAGGGCACGGCCAGAAGCATGGGAATCGACGTGGTGGACTAGACGGTCCGTCGAAGCCCGCTTGAAAACTCAGTGATCAACCCGCCTGACCACGGGCGGATGTGAAAATCAGTGGGAGCTTAATAATGAAGCGAGGAAAAAAGTATCAGAAGATGCAGGAGCTGCTGGCGGACAAGCCGCAGCCGATGGAGGTGCTTGAGGCCATCGGCATCCTCAAGCAGTTCGGTCTCACCAAGTTCGACCAGACGGTCGAGTGCGTGGTGAACCTGGGGATCGACCCGCGTCAGGCGGACCAGCAGGTTCGCGGAGCGCTGGCCATGCCCAAAGGGATCGGCAAGGCGCGGACGGTGATCGCGTTCTGCGACCCCGACTCGGTGGAGAAGGCCAAGGAGGCCGGGGCCGTCGAGGCCGGTGGCGAAGATCTGGTCAAGAAGATTCAGGACGGCTGGATGGACTTCGACGTCGCGCTGGCCACGCCGGCAATGATGCGTCTGGTCGGTCGTCTGGGCCGGGTGCTCGGCCCGCAGGGCAAGATGCCCTCGCCGAAGGGCGGTACGGTGACCGACGACATCATCACGGCGGTGTCGGAGTACCGTTCGGGCAAACTGGAGTACCGCAACGATGCCGGTGGAAACGTGCACATGGTGGTCGGCAAGCTCAGCTTTTCAGCGGAGGACCTGGCGGCCAACATCGAGGCGTTCCTGGCCCACATCCGTCGGGTCAAACCGTCGTCATCCCGCGGAACCTACATCAAGAAGGCGGTCATCACCGCGACCATGAGCCCGGGCATCCAGATCACGGCGGCCTGAGCGAGTACCAATCCCCAAGCAACAGGAAGGCAGGTTCGAGAGCATGAGCAAGCCATTAAAAGACCTGATTACGAAAGAACTGAAGTCCCGGCTTTCCAACGTGGAAAGCGCGATGGTGGTCAACCCGATCCTCCTGACCGGCGTCGAGAGCAACCGTTTCCGCGGGGCTCTGAAGGCCAAGAACATCGAGATGCATCTGGTGAAGAACTCGCTGGCCCAGCGGGCGCTGGCGGGCACGAAGCTGGAAGGCATCGGCGAGATCCTGACCGGCCCGTCCGCTGTGGTCTACGGCGGCGAGTCGATTGTGGACGTGGCCCGGGAGATCCACGACTGGACCAAGAAGCTGACCAAGCTGGAGGTCTGCGGCGCCATCGTCGATGGCGAGGTGGTCGACGCGGAAGGCGCCAAGCAGTTGGCCAAGATGCCCAGCCGGGTCGAGCTGCAAGGCCAGATCGTGCAGTTGGCCCAGTCGCCCGGAGCGCGGGTTGCCTCGGCGATCGGAGCGCCGGCCGGACGGATCGCCGGATGCATCAAGTCGCTGGTGGAGAAGCTGGAAACCCCAAGCGGGGCTGCCGCTTGATTTTAATAACTGTCGCCTTATTCGGCCGGACCTACGATTGGTTTCTACGCACTTCCACTCGGCAGGCCAACCGGATCGGAGAAGGCGGCGAATTCGGTTTTTAGTTGACTTTTAGAAGGAAGGTTGATAAGCAATGACAGAACGCGAATGGTCATCGGACATTAAGGACATTGGTGATAAGATTGTTGCTCTGACGCTGATGCAGGCCAAGGAGCTCGGCGACTATCTGAAGGAAGTGCACGGGATCGAGCCGGCCGCCGGTGCGGTGGCCGTGGCGGCGATGCCGGGCGCGGGCGCCGGCGGGGAGGCGGCGGCAGCCGAGGAGAAGACCTCTTTCGACGTGATTCTGACCTCTGCGGGCGACAAGAAGATCCAGGTGATCAAGGTGGTCCGCCAGGCGACGAATCTGGGCCTGAAGGAGGCGAAGGATCTGGTTGACGGCGCACCCAAGCCGGTCAAGGAAGGCCTGAGCAAGGACGAGGCCGAGCAGTTGAAGAAGGAGCTCGAGGAGGCCGGTGCGACTGTCGAATTGAAATGACCTTGACGTACGGTCCTATAATACTACAAGAAGGCGTTATTCCCGCGGCGTCCGGGAAGTCTGTCCCGGGCGCCCGGGTTACGTTTGCGCATTGGGGCCGGAAGCATTTTCAGGCACGAAGGACCAACCGAGCGGGGTGTGCTTTCCGAGACGGCGAGCGACGGCGCAAGGGGTGAGACAGGCGGACATTTTTTGGAGAGGTCCGAGCCATGACAGCGAGCGGTTTGATCTTCAAGGAAATCAAGTCATTCAGTAAAGTTGGCGACGCGCTTCCCGTGCCGGACTTGGTGCGGGTCCAGCGCCAGGCGTACGAGCGTTTCCTGCAGGAGACGGTCGAGCCGGAAAAGCGCAAGGGCGAGGGGCTCGAGGCGCTGTTTCGCGAGACTTTCCCGATTGAAAGCTACGCAGGCGATGTCCTGCTGGAATACCTGTACTACGACCTGGGCCGCCCGCGGTACACGCCGGAAGAGTGCCGCGATCTGCGGCTGACATTCGGCAGACCGATGCGGATCCGGGTGCGGATGACCCGCAAGGAGACGCAGGAGAGCCTCGAGGAGAGCATTTACCTCGGCGACATGCCGATCATGATGGGCGGCGGCGAGTTCATCATCAACGGCGCAACGCGCGTGATCGTTTCGCAGCTCCACCGTTCGCCGGGCGTGGATTTCGTGATCGAGTCGCAGCAGGCGGACCGCCCGCTTCACGCGGCGCGGGTCATCCCGGAACGCGGTTCGTGGATCGAGATCAACGTGAGCAAGCGGGAACTGCTGGCGGTGCGGATCGATCAGTCGTCCAAGATGCCGGCGACGACGTTCCTGCGGGCGCTGGACGCGGCGTTCAGTTCGGATGTCGAGATCATCCGCGCGTTCTACCCGACGACGATGATGTCCGTCGGGCAGTTGAAGCCGACGATGATCACGGCGGCCGCGGTCGTCGACCCGGGAACGGGCGAGGAACTGCTGCCGGCCGGGGCCCAGATCGGCGAGGCCATCAAGAAGCTCCAGGCCAGCGACCTGGAGGAGATCGAGGTGGTCGAGAAGGCGGGCGACCCGATCATCCTGAATACGCTGTCCGAAGACACCTCGCGGTCGCACGAAGAGGCGCTGCTGAAGATCTACGCCCGGTTGCGGCCCGGCAACCCGCCGCA
>JAAYCJ010000003.1 GCA_012729815.1 Phycisphaerae bacterium
ACGACACCGGCGAGGACGAGCTCGGCGGCATCCGCGGCGACGTCGATCCGCCCAACACCAACCGCGGCCGCGCCCTGCTCCGCCACAAGCACCTGCTCGAAAACGACTGGGAGCTGACCGTCGAAGCCTCCTATCTGTCCGACCGCAACTTCCTCGAGGAGTGGTTCGAGTCCGAGTTCTTTGAGGGCAAAGAGCAGGAGACCCTGGTCTACCTCAAGAAGGAGTTGACGGATTACACCATCTTCTCCATGCTCGGCAAGTGGCGAATCAACGACTTCCTCACCCAGGTCGAGCACTATCCCGAAGCCGTCATCGACGTGCTCGGCAAGCCCTTCGCCGACGGCCGGGCGGTCTGGTACAGCGAGAACCGCGTGGACGCCGCCCGCTACCGCACCGACAACGACGTGCCCGACTGGCTGATCGACTGGACCCGCTATCAGGACACCGACACCGTCGCCCGCGCCGACAGCCGCCAGGAGGTCGAGTTCCCCCTGAGCATCGGCATGCTCAAGATGGTGCCGTTCGCGGTGATCCGCGGATCGGCCTGGGACGACTCGCCCTTCGACGGCGGCCTCTCCCGCATCTTCGGACTCTACGGCCTGCGCGGCAGCCTCTACCAGTGGAAGGTCTACGACGAGATTGAATCCCGCCTGTTCGATATCCACCGCATCCGGCACGTGATGAAGGAAGACTTCACCTTCTGGGGCGCCCACAGCAACGTCGATCCGTGGGAGTTGACGCCCTTCGACCGCAACGTCGAGGACCTGGTCGATTTCGACGGCTTCACCGCCGGCTGGCGGCATCTGTTCCAGACCAAGCGCGGCGGGCCCGGCCGATGGCGCACCGTCGACTGGCTCACGCTCGACCTCGAGGCCGGGTTCTTCAACGACTCGCAGATGATCGACCTGCTGAACCGGACGCGCGGACGAACCTTCAGCTACCGTCCCGAATGGTCCATCGCCAGCAACTACCTGTCCCTCAACAGCATCTACCGCGTCTCGGACACCACCGCCCTGGTCTACGACGCCATCGTTGACGCCGATCACGGCGAGCTGGGCCTCTCCGGCTTCGGCATCCACGTTGACCGCGATCCGCGGCTGAGCTGGTTCCTCGGCCACCGCTACGTGGGCCTGACCGAGTCGAACCTGCTCGGCGTCGGGGCCAATTACCGGCTCAATAGGAAGTACGCGGTCGCCGTTCGCGAGGAGTTCGACCTGGGCCGCGGCCAGAACGCCGACCTGACCCTCACCCTGCTCCGGCGTCTGCCCCGCTGGTACCTGGCCCTCACCGTCGAGTTCGACGAGACCGAGGACGTCGACAGCGTCAGCCTCGCGCTCTGGCCCGAGGGCATTCCCGAGTGGACCATCGGCTCCCGCCGCTACTCCGATCTGGCCACCACCACCGACGTCCGGCCGTAGGCGACCGAGCGTTCGCCGTCTGCGCCGATCCCCAAAAAAACCGCCCTTCGCCGGACGGGTCCGACGAAGGGCTTCATCTATCGCTGCACTGGCACGTGCTGGTTGTCCGATCGGTGTCGAGACGATCAGCCTGCGGCGCCGGGAAGCAGGCCCGTGATGAACTGCTGGATGTTCGGCAGTTCCGTCAGCACGATCCCGCCCAGGCCGATCAGTCCCGTGTTGACGATCGACGAGGTCAGGTGGTCGTAGTAGGCCAGGGCGGTCCAGAAGTCGCAGCCGCCTGCCGCCGTCGCCGCCGCTGAGATCAAAACCATCCTCGCTCGCATCGCACGCTCCCTGCCATCGTGGCGTCCACTACCTTTTCGGCCGATCCGCCCCAGCCTCCTGAGTTTTTCCGCTGTTTGGCCGGGATCGATTTCGCTTGGGGGCCGGCCGATCGGCCGGTATAATCCGCAGCCTGTCGCGGCGGATGCGGAGCGGCCGCCAACGAACCCACAAGGAGAATTCGGCATGCGTACGAGCAAGACCCTCGCCAGACTTCGGGCCGGCAAAGTCGCCCTCGGAGCCAATATCAGCATCGGACCGTCCCTGATCACCGCGGGCCTCGCCGGCAAACTCGGCTTCGATTTCGCCTGGCTCGACATGGAACATCGCTGGTACAACTGGCACGACGCGGCGATCATGATCTACGGCTGTCGCGAGGGCGGTGTCGACGCGATCGTCCGCGTTCCCGACACCTCGCCCGCCACCTTCCACCGCTGCTTCGAACTCGGGGCCGCCGGCACCATGCTGCCGCACTGCAAGTCGGCCGCCGACGCCGCCAATGCCGTCCGCAACAGCAAGTTCGCCCCGGTCGGCCTGCGCGGCATCGAAAACGTGTTGATCGACGGCGAATTCGGCCTCGTCCCGCTGCCCGAGTTCATGGAAAAGCAGACCCGCGAGAGCGTGGTCGTGGTCCAGATCGAGGACCGTGAGGCCCTGGACTGCATCGACCAGATCACCGGCGCCGAAGGCGTCGACGCCCTGTTCGTCGGGCCCGGCGACCTCTCACAGTCCCTCGGCCGTCCGGGCGACATGGCCAACCCCGATCTGGTGCGGGCCATCGAAAAGGTGGCCAAGGCCTGCCAGCGCGACGGCAAGGCCTGGGGCCTGCCCACCGGACCCAACCCGGATAACATCAAGAAGTACGTCGACCTCGGCGCCCGCTTCATCGTGCCCGCCGTCGACTACGTCGCCATCCTGACCTCATGGCAGAAGACCATCGGCGACGCCCGCGACATCCTCGCCAAAAA
>JAAYCJ010000004.1 GCA_012729815.1 Phycisphaerae bacterium
CGGCTTGCCCCACAAATCCAACTCCAGCGTATCGACAATCCGGCTCTCGATGCTGTCGATCGACGCCTGCAAAACCTGACGCTCCGCGAACGACACCTGGCGATTCTCAGCCGCCACCCCCTCAATCCGCATGCTGATCACGAAACTCGTCCCCATGATCGCCAGCAGCGCCAGCAGCACCACCACCAGAACCAGCACCGTCCCACGCCTATGTTCCTGATATTGCGTTCGCATGACCCGACCCTCCTCAGCCTCCCACCGGCACCACAAACCGATACGTCAACCCGCCGTGCTCAAACCCGTTGCCGTCCGCGTCCACCGCCTCATCCAACTCGCTCTGACTCCGTACCTTCAACTCCCGATCGTAAAGCCGAATCGTAAACTCCAACGCCGCTGGCCACTGGTGCCGCACCTCGGGCGAGAAACATAGAATCCCATCAGTGGACGGCACCGCATATCCTGGCGGAACACAACTGGAGTTGTACGGCAAATCAAGCCAGATGGGCCTCTCCTCGGTGTCAAGTACGCCATCCCCATTATCCGGCGGCCATTCACCAAAGTCCCAACGTTCTTCGCCGGTCGGATCGTCAGCATCATCCGCATTATAGTCATAATCATGCCAGTCCAACGAAGACCCGTCGTCGCTGTAGATGGAGACGGTTCCAAAGTCCGTCCCGTCGCGATGATAGTCCTCCGTCGGCAGCAGGAACCGGATGCGAAGCGACCCGCAGCCGTCCAGCAACACCCGATACAGATCCGCCGCCGGATCATCCACGTACATGCGGAACCCGCGATCCGGCGAGTTCACGATAAACGTCACAAGGAGGGGTCTAAGGAGGGGTCTCTCGTCTTCAAACAGGTAATCCGGATCGGACGGCCTCATCTGCCGCATCACCTGGGCAAAGGTGTACGGGATCACGTCCGTCTCTGCCTGATCCGCCGGATCATTCGGATCGGCATCAAGCAGCTCGCCCCAGTAGGTGCCATCAAACGGATGATCGTATCCGGAATCGTACTCATGCACCAACACCCGCCGCCCAACCGCCCACCGATTCACGTGAACCGGATTGACCGCGGTCCCATCCGCCGGCGTCTGACCATACCCGCTCGCCGTCGCGGGGTTAAAGTCCGCGTGACCGTACATCACCATCCCGATATTCGAAAGCACATCGCTCTTTCCCGCCCGTAACGCCGCCCCGGTCCGCCAGAAAATCAGCTTGTCCGCCCGAACCCCATCAATCCCGTCAAACTTCACCTGCCCGTCCGGCGTCGCCTCCGTCAAATCGTTAAACTCCCGCCGCACCAGAATCATGTACCCGTCGCGGCACACGTGCCGAAGGTCGTCCTCCACCTGACGCCGAAACGCGTCCAGCTTGTCGATCGCCGACACCGTCGAATTCGTGTGGCTCACCGCGTCCGCCGACGACTTGTAAATCATCGACACGATGCCCAGCAAAATCACCAGCACCACCACCGCCACCATCAGCTCAGCCAGCGTAAATCCACACCGGCATACCCCGCCCAACCGCCGCCCACGCCATCCCAAACCCGAAATATCCCAACTACTCGTCATAGTTGATCACCGTCTCATATACCGCAACCACCGGCGCACGACGCGTAAGATTGCCGCTAGCATCCGGATTCACATCGACGAACGCAACGCTCTCATCAATGCCGGAAACATCCTTATCGCACATCACCAGTTGATATCCGCCACTCGGCGTACCGACGTCCGTAACCTTGTAGACCTCGCCGTCATCACCCAAAAGGAACGACCCGCGCCCGGGCACATCGGCTTCGAGCAATCGAAGCTGCCGCGTTGCACCAACTCCAAACGGCGTTGCACCAGCCCGCCGCAGCGCCATCTTCAGATTCGTCCCATCACTCACGCCCGTAGGCTCGCGAACCACAAACACCCAGAACTTGTAGTAGTAACGCGATTTCCCCGTCGCCGTCCCTGGCTCAGCACCCGCCATATGTTGTTTCTGCACCGCGGCAACCCAGCCGTAGGTGTCATCGACACTGTAAACGCAGTCTGTTCCGCTGAAGGGATACAGCTCAGGATCGCCGTTGAACCCGCCGTCGAAGAAATCGGCGGCGCTGCTCCCATTCGGGTCCAAAGGCACCGTGTCGAACGAGAGAAGGTAAACCCGCCTCTGCGTGTCATCTGCCCCAAGACGGAACCGTCCCCTGTAGGCACCGTCAGATCCGTCTGCGTTGACGTAGTCCTCGATGCCTTCGTACGGCACCCCATCGTCCAGCCGTCCCGGCCCCACATCGAGCTTCAGCCGCTGCGCCGCCTCCTCAAAAACAAGCTGGGCGTTGGTGATCTCAACCGCTTGGCGGGCCTGGTCGATCGCCACCGGAAACGACGCCGCCACGATCAGCAGGCCGATCCCCAGAATACCGATCGCCACCATCAATTCCGATAGCGAAAAGGCCCATACGGGCCGAGACCTTCGACATGTCACTGGCTTGCTTTCCATGGTCCTTCCATCTCGCACTGCACCGGGTCCGTCCATCCTCAGCCGACAGGTTCTCCGGTTCGCTCGTGCAGCTCATCGGCAGCATTCCGTATGGCCACCCGATTATACGATTCCGGTCAAACCAGCCGCCGTCACCCTC
>JAAYCJ010000005.1 GCA_012729815.1 Phycisphaerae bacterium
AGGCGTTGGTCGAGAGGATGTAGACCGTCTCGTGGTCCGTTTCGATTCCCAGGAGCCGGGCCGCTTCGGCCACGGTCAGCGAGAACGGGTCGTGCGTGGCGCTGTCGCCGGCGAGTGAAACCTGCGAATAATTGATTTTGCCCATGGCAGCCTCCGTAGAGGATGAGTGTTTCTGGACGGCGGTGGCGGTGGCGACGGCGGCGCTGATGAGGGCGACGGCCATGACCTTGCCGTAGAGCGTGCCGAGCAGGGCGCCGGCGGCGGATGACCCAGCGGTGCCGGCTGCGATCGGGGTTTGTGCGAGTTGCGCCGCCAGCATGGCCTTGACGGCTGTGGCGAGCGAAGCCGGCGCGGCTTGGGCGGATTGTTGCGAGAGGGCGGCAGCCAGTATGGCGGCGGGCGCAATCACTCCGGCCTTGGTGAGGCGGCGGCGCAGAGCATCGAGGCCGGTCCCAATCCGCCGTGAGATTGTCGCGGCGGAGACCCCTGCCCGCTCGGCGATCTGGGCCTGGGTGCGTTGGTGCAGAAAGTGTTCGACGAGCACCTGGCGGAGTTCGTCGGGCAGTTCGTCGAGGGCCTGGTCGACTTGCGGGGCGATCTGTTCCCAGAGGACTGCCGGTTCCTGATGGGCTTTGAGTTCGGCGTAGGCCAGTTCGCGGTGGCGTCGGGCCCGCTGGCTGCGGATCGTCTGGAGGCAGGTGCGGGTGGCGCATCGGTGGAGCCATCCGGGCAGCGAGGAGCGGACCTGATCGGCTTCGCGGGCGAGCCGCACGAAGCACTGTTGGGCGGAGTCCTCAGCGGGGTCGGCGCGGCCGTGGATCCGCACGCACGTGCCGTAAACGAGGTGCTGGTAACGGCTTACGATGGCTGCGAAGGCGTCGGGGTCGCCCGTTTCCGCGTACCGCTGCACCAGTTCAAGATCGGTATTCATGGGTTCAGCTCCTTGTGTATTCTACCAGAAAGGTGCAGACGTAGGCGGGATCTTGCAGGGTTTTCGAGCATGCGGCCCTGCTGCGGCAAGATCAGGAGCAGGCGTGGTTACCTCTTGACGGCCTTGAGGGAGAGCAGCAGCGGATAGACCGCCTTCTCAGCGGGCATCCGAAAGAGGCCGTCCGGTCCCTTGACCATCTCGGGTGAGAGGCGACAGCAGCATTCCGGGTGTTCGCCGACACGCTGTACGGTCAGTCCCGCATCGGCCACGGCATTGAGGATATCCGAGACGGTGTACGTCCATTCGTAGTTCGCCTTGCGGATGGGAGTATCCGTTGCATGGTAATCGTAGCTGCCTTCCTCATCCGCCGGGCTGAATTGTGGCTGGCCGTTCGTGAAGTAACTCCGGGCGACATGAGGTGCGGCGCCACCCTGGCCGGGCTCGATGCAGTAGGTAAGCGGGTGTATGTCTATCAGGATGAAGGTTCCTCCCGGCCGCAGACGATCCGCCAGCACGCGGCACCAGCGAGCGAGATCGGGAAGCCAGAGAAGCACGCCGTAGGTCGCGTAGACGACGTCGAATTGCTCATGGAGATGCGATGCCACGTCGTACACGTTGCAGCAGAGGAATCGGCAGTTGAGCCCACACTGGTCGTTCAGATCCCTGGCGGCACGAATGGCCTCTTCGGAGAAGTCCACGCCGGTGACCAGAGCGCCCAGCCGTGCGAGCGACATTGAATCCACGCCGATGTGACACTGGGCGTGGAGGATGCTTTGGCCGGTCAGATCGCCGAGCAGTTTGCGTTCGATGGGCAGCAGGGTCGATGCGCCTTTCCTGAAGGCTTCGATGTCATAGACCTCGCCCGGCCCCAGGTGCAAGGGGGTGGACGCATTCGAGTACTCTCTGTTGGCTTTGAAGAATGCATCCATTGGAGGCCATCCTCGCCTGTCTCAGTAGTTGACGGTTCCGCTGCTTTTTGTTCGTCCGAGGCCAAGGCCGATCCGGGCGCACTGCGGTTATCCCGTGGTTGACGGCTGGCTGTTTCGCGCGCCGTTTGCTGCTCCGTTGCCGTTGCGGCGGAAGCGGTTGAAGCGGTTTTTTCCGTTGCCGTTGCCATTGCCGTTGGGCCGGCCGGGTTGGAGGATGACGTGGCCGGGGCCCAGGAGGGCGTCGATCCGGCTGAGGAACTCCATGCCCGGTGCGACGCGGACGTGTTCGCCGGCCCGGACAGTGGCCAGATTCCCGTCGGCGGTGCGGATGACGAAGGCGAGGCCGCTTTGTCCGCGGTGCGCTTTGCAGACTTCGTGGAGGCGGTCGATGGTGTCGGCTTGGAGGCCGGCGGCGCTGAGTTTGATCGTAACCATGGCGGTCAGGAGTTCCGGGCCTTTTTCGAGCGGGTAGACCTGCTCGGCCCGGATGGACGGGTCTTCGCGGCGTTTGTCGACGGTGCCGCGGACGAAGATCATCTTATCGGGAACCAGTTCGTCGCGGAGTTGGTCGAAGTCGTCCGGGAAGACCACGACCTCGATTCGGCCGTGGAGGTCTTCGAGGCCGATGATGCCCATCTGCCTGGCCTCGCCGTTCTCGCCGCCGCGCGACTTGACGGTGACCTTGCGGATTTTCTCGATCAGTCCGCCGAGGATGACTTCGGTTCCCTCGCCGAGTTCGCGGACCTTTTCGGTGTTGGTGGTGGCGAATCGTTCGATCATCGGGGCGTGCTGGCTGAGCGGGTGCGAGGTGACGTAGAATCCGAGCGTGGCCTTTTCGAAGGCGAGGAGGTCTTTTTCGTCCCATTCGTCGTTGGGGAGTTTTTGGGCGGTTTCAGTGGCGTCGCCCTGTTCGGCGAGGGTTTCGAAGAAGCTCATCTGGCCCATGGCGGCGTCGCGGTGGGCGCTGTCGGCGGCGCGGAGGGCCTCTTCGAGGGCGTCGAACATGGCTTTTCGCTTATCGCCGGTGGAGTCGAACGCGCCGCACTTGATGAGGGCTTCAACGACGCCGCGGTTGACCAGGCGCGTATCGACGCGGCAGCAGAAATCGAAGATCGACTGGAACTTGCCCTCCTTCTGTCTGGCCTCGACGATCGCTTCGACCGCCTTGGCCCCGACGCCCTTGACGGCGGCGAGGCCGAAGCGGATGACGCCCTTTTCGCCCTCGTAGACGACGGTGAAATCCGGCCCCGAGGCGTTGACATCGGGCGGCAGCACCTCGATGCCCATGCGCTTGGCTTCCTGGATGTACTCGACCACCTTGTCGGTGTCGCCCATTTCGAAGGTCAGCAGGGCGGCCATGAACTGGAGCGGGAAGTAGGCCTTCATGTAGGCGGTCTGATAGGCGACGACGGCATAGCGGGTGGAGTGTGACTTGTTAAAGCCGTATCCACCGAACCGCCGGATCAGCTCGAAGAGTTCCTCAGCCGTCTTTTTGGGCACGCCGTTCTGGTCGCAGCCGGCGAGGAAGTTCTCGTATTCGGAGGCGATGACGCTGTCGAGCTTCTTACTGATGGCCTTGATGAGGTTGTAGGACCGCCGCAGCGGCAGGTTGCCCAGGCCGTTGAGGATTTTCATGACCTGTTCCTGGTAGACCATGATGCCGAAGGTCTCTTCCAGGATTTCGCGCATCTTGGGGTGCGGGACGTTCCACTCGGCTCCGTGCTTTCGCTGGATGTAGTCGTCGATCATCGTCATGGGGCCGGGCCGGTAGAGGGCGTTGGCGGCGATGAGGTTGGCGAGGCGGTCGGGCTTGAGTCGCATCAACAGGTCGCGCATGCCGTCGGATTCAAACTGGAATATGCCCTTGGTCTCGCCGCGGCCGAAGAGGTCGAGGACGGTCTGGTCGTCGAGCGGGAGTCTGTCCAGGTCGATCTTCTTGCCGAGTTGGCTTTCGGTCAGATCGACGGCCCGCTGAAGGGTTGTCAGGGTTCGCAGGCCCAGGAAGTCCATTTTCAGGAGGCCGACCTTTTCGACGACGGTGCCTTCGAACTGGGTCAGGACGTCGTCGCCGCTCTTGGCCAGCGGGACGAACTCGTCGAGCGGGCGATCGGCCACCACGACGCCGGCGGCGTGGACGGAGACGTTGCGGGCGAGGCCTTCGAGGCGTTTGGCGATGTCGATCAGGTGGCGCACCGTCTCGTCGCCGTCGTATTTCTTGCGAAACTCGGGCTCGGATTCCAGAGCGCCGGCGAGAGTGACCTTGGGGCCGATCGGCACGAGTTTGGCGATGGCGTCGACGTCGGCGAGCGGGATGTCGAGGACGCGTCCGACGTCGCGGATGGCGGCTTTGGCGGCCATGGTGTTGAAGGTGATGATCTGGGCGACGTGGCCGTACTTGTTGCGGACGTACTCGATGACGCGGCCGCGGTTGTCCTGGCAGATGTCGATGTCGATATCGGGCATCTCGTCGCGTTCGGGGTCCATGAACCGTTCGAAGAGCAGGTCGTATTCGAGGGGATCCTCGGCGATGATTCCCAGACAGTAGCCGACGACGCAGCCGCCGGCGCTGCCTCTGGCGCCGCAGGGGATGTTCTGCTCGTGGCACCAGTTGACGAAGTCCCAGACGATCAGGAAGTAGCTGCCGAAGCCCTTGGAGCAGATCACCTCGAGTTCATAGTCGATCCGCTGGCGGACCTGGTCGGTCAGTTCGCCGTAGCGCTCGGCTGCGCCCTTGTAGACCAGTTCGCGCAGGTAGTCTTCGGGCGTCTGTTTGGTCGGCGGCTGGTAGACCGGGGCGTGGCGTTCCTTGAGGTTGAGGTCGAGGTTGCAGCGGCTGGCGATCTCGACGGTGTTGGCGATGGCCTGCGGGTGCTTCGGGAAGAGGGCGGCCATCTCGTCGCCGCTTCGCATGTAGAACTTGTCGGAGCCGAAGGAGAGGCGCTTTTCGTCGGTGAGTTTTTTGCCGGTGTTGACGCAGACGAGGATTTCGTGGGCGCGGGCGTCGTCCTGGTCGGTGTAGTGGATGTCGTTGGTGGCGATCAGGCCGACGCCCTTGGCCTTGGCGATGTCGATGATTGCCTCGTTGGCCACCTTCTGTTCGGGCAGGTCGTGGTCCTGGAGTTCGAGGAAGAACCGGTCCGGCCCGAAGATCGCGAGGTACTCCTCGACCACCTGGCGGGCGCGGTCGACGTCCTCGCGGAGGATGGCCTGGGGGATTTCGCCGGCGAGGCACGCCGAGGCGCAGATCAGGCCCTCGTGGTGTTCGCGCAGCACCTGCTTGTCGATGCGCGGGCGGTAGTAGAAGCCGTCGAGATAGGCGGTGCTGGCGAGCTTAAGCAGGTTGCGGTAGCCGGTAAGGTCCATCGCCAGGAGCAGCAGGTGGAAGGAGGCGTCGTCGATGCCCTTGGCCTCCTTGTCGCGGCGGTCGCCCGGGGCGATGTAGGCTTCGTAGCCGATGATCGGCTTGATTCCGGCGGATTTGGCTTCCTTATAGAACTCGATGGCGCCGAACATGTTGCCGTGGTCGGTGATGGCGAGGCTGTCCATGCCGAGGGCCTTGGCCTTGGCGATCAGGTCGCCGATTTTCGACCCGCCGTCGAGCAGGGAGTAGTGGGTGTGCGTGTGCAGATGGACGAACGGAACGTGCGTATCGGTCACCGGTCGATTCCTTCCCGTTTGAAGACCGTTTTTGTGTATTCCCGTGGGCGCGGCCGGCGTCGCCGGGCTGGCCGCTGCGGCCGATTGCCTCCTGATGGATCGGTCCTGCCACCGCCCACACGTGACAGACGACGACTATATCAGGCCGCCCGCCCGGCTGCAATGCCGGCCATGCGAATCTGACCGCAGACCCGGTCTTCAGGCGTCGATTGAATGTCGCGTAACCACAATTATTGGCGGGTGCCTGTGGTTTGGCAAACCCATCATTTCGCCTTGCCGGTTGTCGGATTTCCGCATTGGCGGGCGGAGGCCTGCGCCACATCTCCCGGTGACGGTTACGTTTGCGCCATAGGCAGCTTGCTCTACGTTTTCGGGCGAGACTGAGTTACTTTGGTGGTACGATTATCTATTGGTTAGACCGCTCGCTGGGTTTAGAATTAGGGATCGAGGGCGCATTTCGAAAGGGTGCGATCTTGGATTGGGGCGTAGTGCGGGCATTGCGGCTGGGCGGGGGGACGATGACGCTGCGCCGGGCGCTGGTGTTGCTGACGCTGGCGGTGCTGGCGCCGATGCTGGCGGTGGTGGCGGCGATCCACTGGCACCAGTTCGACATCCGTCGGGCCCAGGAGGAACAGGCGAATCTCGAGCTGGCGCGGGCGATGGCGGTTCGGGTCGAGCAGTACGTTCAGGACATGCTATGCGACCTGTCGATACTGGGCGGTCTGATCAGCGGTCCGGAACCGCCGACGGGCGCGCAGATCACCCATCTGTTGACGGGAGCGGCCGGCGAGCGTCCCTCGGTTTTGCTGACGGCGTTGGTGGATGGCGAGGGGCGGATCGTTTACTCGAGCGATCCGCGGGCGGTGGGCATTTCGATCGCTGGGCGGGAGTACTTCCAGCAAGTCCGGTCGGGGAAGGATTGGGCGGTCAGCGACATGCTGATCTCGCTGGTGGATCAGAAGCCGACGTTTGTGGTCGCCCGGGCGGTTCACGGCGGTCAGGGGGATTTCCTGGGTCTGGTGTTTACTTCGGTGAACCCCGAGGTTCTTAGCGACCTGGAGATCGGTCCGAAGCGCTGCGGGCAGGGCGCGGTGGTTGTTTTCGACCGGCAGGGGACGCTGGTGTTCCGGCGGCCGTCGGTTCCTTTGACGTGGGAGAAGCGTCGGGCGTGGACGCGGCTGGACCCGATGCTGCGGGAGACGCTGGCCGGCGGGCGGGAGCGGGTCGGGGAGTTTGTTTCACCGGTGGATGGGCAGCTTCGCATGGCGGCCCGGACGCCGGTTGGCGACATCGGCTGGGTGGCTGGGGCCAGCCGACCGGTCGCCGAGACGATGGCGCCGGTCTACCAGGGGTTGTTTAGGTCGCTGGGGCTGGTGGTTTTGGTGGCGGCTGGATCGCTGATCGGGGCGTGGCTGGTCGGCGGGCGGATCACCGGACAGGTGGAACGACTCCAGAGCCATGCCGTCGCATTGGGCCGCGGTGAGGAAGCCAAGCCGATGGGGGCGGCGGGCATTCGGGAACTGGATGAGGTGGCGGCGGCCTTTTCGCGGATGCGGGAACAGGTGGCAGGGCGGGAGGCGGCATTGCGGGAGAGTGAGGAGCGGCTGACGCTGGCGGCGGAGGCCGGCCGCGTGGGGGCCTGGGATCTTGACTTTCCGACGAAGCGGCTGCACTGGAGCGCCGTCTATTTGAAGCTGGCCGGGTTGAGGCCGGAGGAGTGGGGCGGGAGGCGGGACAGCTTTCTGGACGTGCTGCATCCCGACGATCGCGAGCGCATCATGGGTATGGTCGAGCAGGCGATCGCGGAGCGGCGTCCCACGCTGGTGATGGAGTTTCGCATCGTGCGACCGGACGGCCAGGTACGATGGATGCGTGGAGAAGGGCGAACGTTCTACGACGCCGACGGCCGGCCGCTTCGGGACATCGGTGTGGCGGTGGACATCACGGAGCGCAAACGGGCTGAGGATGAACTGCGGAAGGCGAAGGACGAGTTGGAAGACCGCATCGGGGAGCGGACGGCGGAACTGGCCCAGACGGTTGAGGAGCTGCGGCGGTCGAACGCGGACCTGGAGCACTTCGCCTACGCGGCCAGCCACGATCTGCAGGAGCCGCTGCGGCAGGTGGCCAGCTTCGTCCAGCTTCTGGCTCTGCGCTACGGCGATCGGTTGGATGAGAACGGCCGGCAGTACATCGATCAGGCCATTGAGGGGGCCAAGCGGATGAGCGCGCTGATCAAGGGTCTGCTGGACTACTCGCGGGTCAGCACCCAAGCCCGGCCGATCACCCCGACCGATGTGGGTGCGGTTTTGGAGGAGGTGCTTTCGGACCTGCACCTGTCGATCGAGGAGGCCGGCGCGCAGGTGGCAGCCGATCCGCTGCCGACGGTTCCGGCGGACAGGATCCAACTGGCCCAGGTGTTCCGGAACCTGATTTCCAACGCGGTGAAGTTCCGTCATCCGGATCGTCCGCCGACGGTGCGCATCTCGGCCCATCGACAGGACGGGGCTTGGGAATTCCGGGTCTGCGACAATGGGATCGGGATCGAGTCGGTCTATTACGAGCGGATTTTCGAGATCTTCCAGCGGCTTCACACCCGCCGGTATTACGAGGGCACGGGCATCGGGCTGGCGTTGGTCAAACGGATCATCGACCGCCACGGCGGGCGGATCTGGGTGGAGTCCCAGTTCGGCGAAGGGTCCACGTTCTTCTTCACGATCCCGGTGGAGTAGCGCTTTGATGCCTGCCCGTTGGTCTGTGGAA
>JAAYCJ010000006.1 GCA_012729815.1 Phycisphaerae bacterium
CCCGGTGTTGTTTTGTCTGTTGGCCGCGGGCGCGGCCTCGGCTGAGGCACCGCAGCATTCGTTTCCGGAGAACACGCTGATTTTGGGTCCGGACGCGCCGGAGATGCGTTTTTTTGACAAGGGGGCGATCGGGAAGGCGTGTACGGGGGCGGTGGGGTGGGACCAGAGTCTCCGGTGCATATCGCTTCCGGACGTTGGGGACGCGGTGGAGTTTCATCTGGCGACGATTCGGCGCGGGCGGTACCTGGTGGCGGTTCAGTGCCGGACGGGACATCAGGCGAGCGGGTGGGAGTATTGCACACCGGAGGTGTCGTACGCGGTGTCGGTGGACGGGGAGTCGGTGCCGATGATTCGCGGGCAGGCCAAGCCGCACATGCGGCTCAAGGGGACGGGGTGGTACGACTACAGCGGGTGGATCGTGTCGCGTGATTTTGTGGAGCTTGCGCCTCACGCCCGGCTGAAGGTGGGGTCGGGCGACGCGTATGCGTACGTGCTGCAGGTGGTGTTGCTGACGCCGCAGCAGGCGTTTGGGTGCGATTGGCTGGCGCCGGACGTGATGGGTAAGACGCTGGAGACTCTGGAGGAGGCGCGGGGGCGTCTGGCGGGATTTGGGGAGAAGGTTGGGCGTCTTGGCCTGGCGGCTGAGGGGTATGGGCATGGTTGGGTGATGAGGGATTATCGTCCGGCGTTGTATGACGATTTCGGCGGCGAAGGGCTCGACGAGTCGCGGTGGGTGACGTGGACCGACAGCGCGGGCGAAACGCGGTTCGCGGTCGAAGGCGGAGCGGCCCGGGTCGAGATGACCAGTTCGAGCGAGTACGCCGACGCGCAGATCGTCAGCCGCGAGGCGTGGGACTTTTTCGATCGCCGGACGGAGTTCACGTTCAGCCAGTCGACCAGCCAGGCGTACGCGTACACGCGGAATTACATCACGACGAATGCCGGGCGTCCCGGCTGCGGGTTTGGCATCTGGTACGGGCGGTACGTCGGCGGCGATCCGTGGCGGAGCCGGGTCAAGCTGTACGAGTACGGCGCGGACGGTCAGACGGCGGCTGAGCTGTACGATAGCGGCGAGGTGAGCGGCATGGGCGGCGCGACGTTCAGCCTGGTGCTGGACGGCGACCGTTGGGAGTTTTACTGGGACGGCGGGAGCGACGGCGCGCGGACGCTGCGCGGTTCGGGCGCGCACGGCGTAACGCGGGAGGAGATCGGGGACGGGGTGCATTTGGGGTTTGGGTTGAACTTCGGCGGCAGGTCCGGCGGGCCGTATACGGCGACGATGGATCATGCGGCGGCGGTGCAGGCCGATCCGGCGGCGCGGCTGGCGGTGCCGGATTTTTCGCCGGTGATGGTTGCGTTTGACGAGGAGGTTCAGGGATTCGGCGAGCGGCTGGAGCGGTGGCGAAGCGCTTACGCGGAGGCCCAGAAGAGCGGCGATGAGGCGGCGATCGTGGCGTTGCAGGAGTCATCGGCGGAGTTGCGGGAGCAGGCGGATTCGCCGCTGAGTTTCGTGGCCGAGCCGGCGCGGTCGTGGTGCATGGCGGTGGCGGAGCGTTTTGGTGCGTTGCCGGCGGTTCCGGAGACGGGCGACTATCACAGCCGGTGGGCGAAGGTGCTTGGCGGCTGGATGTCGAGGTACGCGGCGGACCTTTCGGCGACGGCGGAGGGACTTTCGGGCAAGGAGACGGCGCGGCGTCTGGGTCGGGCCGGTCGACTTTTGGACCTGGAGGTTCGGTATCGCCGGGAGGTGGCGGCGGCCAGGCCGGTGGCGACGCCGACGGTCGAGCGGGCCGCAGCGGCGGATTCGGCCGGTGAGCCGGTGAGCGTCTGTTTGAACGGTTTGTGGGAGTTTTCGGCGGGCAACAACCCAGCGGCGCCGCCGTCGGAGTGGGAGACGATCCGGGTGCCGCATGGGCCGTGGCGGATCGCGTACGGGAACTTCTTTAACGCGGGCAAGACGTGGGATCCGGAGAATCACGTCGGATGGTATCGGACGCGGTTTTTCGTCCCGGCGGAGTGGTCGGCTGAGGGGACATCGGTGCGTTTCGAGGCTGTGTTCCACTACGCTGAGGTGTACGTCAACGGCGTGTACTGCGGCGGCCATCTGGGCGGGCTCGACCGGTTTACGGTTGACCTTTCGT
Organism: Phycisphaerae bacterium; assembly: GCA_012729815.1. Taxonomy (NCBI): domain Bacteria; kingdom Pseudomonadati; phylum Planctomycetota; class Phycisphaerae; species Phycisphaerae bacterium. The sequence goes on from JAAYCJ010000006.1 coordinate 2,142, forward strand.
CGGCGGTGCAGCCGGGGCAGGTCAACGAGATGGCGGTGATGGTCAAGGACACGTTCGACACCAAGACCGATCCGAGCCGCAACGTTCGCGGCGACTACAGCGCGAACTACGTGGCGGTCAACGATTTGTGGGGGGTGAACTACGGCGGGATCTGGCAGGACGTGTATCTGGACTATCGGCCGAGCCGGATGCGGATCGCGGACGTGGCGATCAGCACGCCGGTACGTGAGGGGGTGCGGCTGAACGCGACGGCCGAGGTGCGGAATACGTCATCGGAACCGCGAAACGCGGTGGTGCGGTTTTCGGTGATCGACGAGGACGGCGAGACGAGCTTTGAGACGCCGGCGCAGCCGGTTGGACCGGGCGCGTCGGCGGAGTTCGCGATATCGCAGGCGATGCCGGAGGCGAAACTCTGGGGGATCGGCGGCGAGTACGGCAAGCCGCACCTGTATCGGCTGAAGACGGAGGTGGTCGAGGGCGGGCAGGTGGCGGACGAGCGGTACGATCCGTTCGGGTTTTCGCAGTTGTGGATCGAGGGTGACCGGTTCGTGCTCAACGGCCGGCCGCTGTTTCTGGCGGGCGGCGGGGTCTGGTATCTTCAGGAGGAGAAGTTCCCGCTTGGCAATCGGTTTTACTATGCCCAGTTGCTGCGTTGGGACCGGCGGTCGAATGTCAATCTTCATCGGATTCACCGCCACGGCGACATGACGCAGCAGTGGTACGCGGAGGCGGCGGAGATGGGGATGCTGATGGAGCAGGAGGTGAACCCGACGGGTTTCGACGCGGCTCCGGAGGACGCGATGGGGGTTGCGGACTTTGGCGATCCGGTGTGGGCGGGGAATGTGCGGGACTACTACCGGCGATGGTCAGCGAAGCACCGGAACTGGCCGTGCATCGGGTTGACCAGCGTGGAGAACGAGACGTTCAGCTATCAGTACAACGAGGAGCTGATGGAACTGGGGTTAGAGATGGCTCGGACGGTTCGCGAGTCGGACCCGCTTCGGATTCCGGACTTTCACGGCAATCACATGATGATGGCGTATCCGGGTCCGGAGTTTGTGAACGCGCACTATGACGGGTCGAGAAACATACCGACGCTTCGGGAGTCGTCGGGCGGGCGGCCGATCGTCAACGGCGAGCACAACATGGGCGGTCACGATCTGGCCAACAACCGGGACCGTGCGGTGGCGGCCCAGGGCGAGCAGTCGCTGGCGGACTTCTGGCGAAGCGAGATTCAGGGGTACCTGGACTACGGGGCGGCGGGCTTGTTCGTGTTTGTGCCCGCGTTCCAGTCATACTGCACTACGAGTGATTGGCGCAAGAGCACGCCGTGGGGAGATTTGTTTCAGGACCTTTCGCCGTACAGCGCGGGGGACGACCGGTGGCCGTGCAATTTCTCAGCCGAGGTGGAAGTACCCTGGCCGAGTCTGTCGGGCCCGGACGCCAAAGCGGAACGGGTCAAGGTCTCGGCCAGCCGGTGCACGCTTAACTGGTTTGACCCGTCGCGGCCGACAGCGGTGACGAACAAGGTGTTTGACGCGTTGCGTGAGACGTTTCCGCCGATGCCGGCGGGCGAGTTGCGGCGGTGTCAGGAGGCGCTAATCGAGGTGGTCCACGACGGTGCGGCGTTGGCGGGAGCGACGGTGATTCTGGAACCGGCGGACGGCCAGCCGGTCAGCGGACTTGGCGCGGCGACCGATCCGAACGGGACGGCGTGGATCGTGCCGCGGTTGCCGGGCGAGTACGCGGTCAGGGCGGTCAGCGGGGCTGGAACGGCGGAGGGAAGGGTTACGCTCGGCCGGTACGTTCCCGATGCGGCTGGGTACGAGCAGGTTCTGGTTCGTCTGCGGCTTGAGATTCGGTAGGCGTTTTTCAGTTTGGCGTCAGGAGCGTTCGGACGACGGCGACGACGGCCTGTGCGGCTGCGCGCTGGCCTTCATCGTTGAGGTGGACTCCGTCGGCGACGATGTAGCGTTGGGGATCGGCGGCGATGACGGCGTGGAGGTCGTTGACGAGGAGTCCGGCCCGCCCCACCGCTTCGCGGGCCGCCTGGTTGTAGGCCTGGACGTCGCGGTTGTAGCGGTCGAACTGCTTTGAGGTGTTGTGTTTGTCTTCGATGACGGGGGTGGTGCTGGCCCAGATCAGGCGCGGGCCGACGAGGTTTTGGAGCTTCTTGGTCAATTCCTCGATGTTGCGGCGGTACTGATCGAGAGGCACGAGGCAGTTGTCGCGGTCGCGCAGGCGTTTGATGTCGTGCAGGCCGTTGTTCCAGTGGATCATCCACGGCTGGTGCGACGCGACGTGTTCGTCGAAGATGCCGAGGGTCGTGGCGGTATCCTCGCAGTTGGCCTGGGGGCCGACCACTTCCAGTTCGCCGTTGAGCATCCGGGTCACGTGCGGCTGATAGGAGAGGCGGATTGAATCGCCGATCAGAAGCAGTTTTCGCGGCATTGGAGGGTCTCCTTCTATTCCTCGACGGCGGGTTGGGCTGGGAAGTACATGGCGTAGAGCGAGGCCTGGTGAAGGTAGAAGCGAATCCGTATGGCCTTGCGGAACAGTTTCCGGCCGACGGCTTGGGAGAGTTTTCGGCCGTTCCATCGGACGACCTGGCGGACCGCGTCGGTGTCGATGAGGTCACAGTCGTCGCGTGAGAAGCCTTCGATCGCATCGCCGTTGAAGTCGCAGAGTTCGACCCGCAGGCGTCCTCGCGCAGCGTCGACGTTGACTTCGAGGTCGCCTTCGGCCAGGTAAAGGGGGACGGTTTCGACGACGCCGTCCTGGTGGAGGCGTCGCGGTCGGAGGGCCTGGAAACGGTCGCAGAGCAGGGTGGCGACGCCGATGGCTCGGCGGACGTCGCCGTTGAGGGTTTCTTCGATGGGATGGCCGTAACCGGCGTAGTAGAAGAGCATCCGGTCGTCGCTGAAGACGATTTCGCTGGCGGTGGTGAGCCATCGGCAGTCCCATTCGCCGGGGGTGCCGAGTCTCAGGAACGGCTGGCATTCGCCGAGTCGCTGCCAGTTCATGCCGTCTCGGCTGAAGGCGAGTTGGGTGTCGCAGGTGCCCTCTTCAAGCAGGATGGCCCCATCGTCGCGGTCTCGGACGCGGCTGTAGTGTTCGATGTGGAAGAGCGAGAGCAGTCCGAGGAAGCAGTTTCCTCGACGGGTGACGCTGAACTGGTGGAACTGGTGGTGCGGGTCGCCGTCGCGTTCGTCGGCCCGGAGCAGTTCGATCGGGTCGGACCATTTGACGAAATCGGGCGAGACGGAGGCTCGGACGTAGCGGACGCGGACGGTTTCGCCGTAGACGCTGTCGAAGGGACGATGCTGGCTGCGCGTGCCGCGCATGTAGGCGATGTAGCGTTTGCGTTTGGCGTCCCAGACGACGCTCTGGCCGGTGTCGCTTTTGCCAGGGACGGCGGGCCGGCCTTCTTTGGGCGACCAGTGGATGCCGTCGGGGCTGGCGGCGGTGAAGCACCATCGGGCGCATTCGGCGAGTTCGGGACGGTTCGGGCGGTACTTGCTGTACGAGTCGTAGAAGACGAGGTACTTCTGGGAAGGATCGTCGTTGTGGCGGTTGCGCAGCACGCAGGGCCCGTGGATGTTGGGTTCGGGACCGAGGACGATGTTGGTTTTGGGGCAGTCGTCGTAAGGGACGACGTCGAGCATGGGCTTTCGCCAGGTGACCCCGTCGTCGCTTTCGGCGTAGCACATCATCTGGTGGGCCCGCATGCCTCCGGCCCCGGCCATGTACCACATGGCATAGCCGCCGCCGTCTTTGGCGAGGACCGAGCCGTAGAGGGTGACGAAGGAGGATTCCCAGGGGTGCTCAGCGTGGAGGACGGGGTTTTTGCCGTGGCGTTGCGGATGGCCCATCCGCCGCTCGATGTTGTACTCCCAACTGATCCGCTGGCGGTCCAGAAACAGTTCGATTTCGGTTGCGCCCATCGTGTTGCTCCCGAATACGTTATTTTTTTGATTGTAGCGTCAATCGGGCGGGGTTGCACTGGAAACCGCAAGTCGATGCGGGCCAATATTCTGCGAGAATTCAGGGACGACGGACGAAAAGCTAACGGGATACTGACTTGACCTGGACGTATTACAAAGTAATAATATGGAAGGGCAACGTGAGACGATGGAGTGACAGGTTCAGTAGCAATGAAGAAAACCAAACAGGAAGTCATCACGTTCAAGGCGGATGAGTCGCTGTTGGAGGCGTTGAAGGGGATACCCAACCGTTCGGAGTTCATTCGTTCGGCGATTCTGACGGCGTTGGACAGCGTGTGCCCGCTGTGCAACGGGACGGGGATTTTGAGTCCGAACCAGAAGCAGCATTGGGAGGCGTTCGCGAGGAATCACGAGTTGCGGGAGTGCGGCAAATGCCACGAGCTGCATCTGGTTTGCGGCGGCAGGCCGGCCAAGGGGGCGCATCAGAAGGTATCGGCCAGGGCGGCTGGGAAGTGACGGATGGCGACGGGAGGCCTGCAATGAGAACAACGACACTGGCAAGTCTGACGGCATGGCTTGTGGCGGCTGCGATGGGCGGGATGGTTCGAGCCGAGCCGGTCGAGGTGGCGGTGACGATTCTTCCGGAGGCTTTTGTCGTCGATCGGATCGGCGGGTCGCACGTGCGGACGGCGACGCTGGTGGCGGCGGGCCAGTCGCCGCACACGTTCGAGCCGACGATCCGTCAGATCACGCGGATCGCTGAGGCGGACGTGTATTTCAGTATCGGCTTGCCGTTCGAGGATTCGCTGCTGGCCAAGATCCGGCGGATGAACCCGGCGATCATGGTGGTGGAGCTGAGCGAAGGGATTCGTCCGGCGCCGACCACGCAGAAAGCTGACGATCACGACGAGGCGGACCATCATGAGGAGCACGACGAGGGCCATCACGAGCATGAAGAGGAGGGCGAGGAGGATCACCACGATCACGGGTCGATCGATCCGCACATCTGGATGAATCCGCGGTATATGGAGCGGATGGCGGCGAAGGTGGAGGCGACGTTGAGCGGGATCGATCCGTCGCATCGCGAGGAGTACAGGAAGAACCATCAGACCCTCAAGGTCGAACTGGAGACGCTGGACCGGAAGATCGCCAAGGCGCTCAAGCCGTTTGCGGGCGGGAAGATGTTCGTCTTTCATGCGGCGTTCGGGCATTTCGCGGAGGCGTACGGCTTGGAGCAGGTGACGGTCGAAGTCGGCGGCAAGGAGCCGACGGCCAAGCAGCTTACCGGGCTGATCGACCTGGCGGGGCGCGAGAACATCCGGACGATTTTCGTTCAGCCGCAATTTTCGCGCAAGAGCGCCGAGGCGGTGGCGCGGGCGATCGGGGCTGAGCTGGTGGTGCTCGATCCGCTGGCGTACGAGTACGTGAAGAATTTGGACCAGACCGCCAAAGAGGTCCGGCGGGCGATGCAGCGGCAGGCTGGGAAGGAAACGGAGGGCCAATGAGCCAGGAGAGCATCTGGCCGGTGACGCTGGAGAACGTCTGGTTCTCGTACGACGGGACGCCCGTGCTGGAGGATGTGAACCTGTCGATCGGGCGGTGCGAGTACGTGAGCATGGTCGGGCCGAACGGCGGGGGCAAGACGACGCTGCTGAAGATCATCGCGGGGCTGTTGAGGCCGGATCGCGGGCGCGTGCGGGTGTACGGCGAGCCGCCGCAGCACGTGCAGTGGAAGATCGGGTACGTGCCGCAGCACCAGCACTACGACGTGCACTTTCCGGTGCGGGTGCTGGAGGTGGTGCTGATGGGGCGGCTGCGGCGGTCGACGTGGATCGGCCGGTACAGCCGTGCGGACCGGGAGTCGGCGCTTCGGGCGTTGGAGGAGGTGGAGCTGGCGGATTTGCGGAGTCGCCCGTTTTCGGCCCTCTCGGGCGGGCAGCGTCAGCGGGTGTTGATCGCGCGGGCGTTGGCGGCCGATCCGCAGATTCTGCTGCTGGATGAGCCGATGGCCAACGTGGACGTCGTCGTCGAGCGGGAGCTCAACGAGCTGCTGCAGGATCTGAGCGGCCACATGACGGTGGTGCTGGTGACGCACGATCTGGGGTTCGTGTCGCACTACGTCAAGAACGTTATCTGCGTGAACCGCCGCGTATCCGTGCATCCGACGAGTGATTTCACGGGCGAGTTGGTGGACCGGGTGTATGGCGGGCACTACCACGCGGTCCGCCACGACCACGTCGACGAGGAGCCGCAGCCATGATGGAGTTTTTTTCCGCCGCCGCCCAATACAGCATCCTTCAGTACGCCCTGCTGACCGCGGTGCTGGCGAGCATCGCAGCCGGGGTGGTTGGCACGTACGTGGTGGTGCGTCGGATTTCGTACATCGCGGGCGGGATCGCCCACTGCGTGCTGGGAGGGATGGGGGCGGCGTTGTACCTTCAGCGGGTGCACGACCTGGCGTGGCTTCAGCCGCTTCACGGGGCATTGGCGGCGGCGGTGCTGGCGGCGTTGGTGATCGGGCTGGTGAGTCTGAAGGCCAAGGAGCGCGAGGACACGGTGATCGGGGCGGTGTGGGCGATCGGCATGGCGGCGGGCGTGCTGTTCATGGCCAAGACGCCGGGCTACGTCGAGGACCTGATGAGCTATCTGTTCGGCAACATCCTGATGGTCTCGAAGCGCGATCTGTACCTGATCGCGGGCCTCGACGCGGTGGTGGTGCTGTCGGGATTGCTGTTCTACAACCAGCTTCAGGCGGTGTGTTTCGACGAGGAGTTCGCCCGGGTGCGCGGGGTGAATGTGGAGTTTTTCTATTTGTTTCTGCTGGTGCTGACGGCATTGACGGTGGTGCTGCTGGTGACGGTGGTCGGGGTGATTCTGGTGATCGCCTTGCTGACGCTTCCGGTGGCGGTGGCGGGTCAGTTTTCGCGGACGCTGTGGCACATGATGGCGCTGGCGACGCTGTTCAGCATTGTTTTTACGGTGGGCGGGTTGGCGCTGAGCTACACGCCGAATCTGCCGGCTGGGGCGACGATCATCGTGGTGGCTGGAGCGGCGTATCTGCTGGTGATGCCGGCCGCAGCGCTGTACCGGCGGAATCGTCGCGGGCGGATCGCGTCGGCGAGGCGATAGGCTGGATCATCGTCGGCGGATCGGCGAGCGCAGCGGACGACCGCAAGAAAGTTCCCTTCTTGGCAACATGTTCGTCTTTTCTCCGGTTCCGGATCGGCATAGATTAGCATAGGTGGTTATGCGCGACGAGTTTCGTGCGCGTGCGGACGAAACGGAAAGGAGTAGAGGCCCATGAACGAAGTGCAGAACGCCTCACTACGAATCGGCTGGGCGACCCGGAATGTCACGCCGGACCGTCCGGTCGTCCTCGGGGCGCAGCACAGGATGCGGGTTTCGGAGGGCGTGGACGGGCCGGTGACGGTTACGGCCCTGGCGATGTCGGCTGGGGAACCGGCGGGCGACTCGATCATCTTCGTCTCGTGCGATACCGGCGGGTTCCGACATCGGTGGTATGATGAGAATGACTATCTGCCCCTGTGCCGCGCGGCGGTACGCGCTCGGACGTCGGAGATCGACGTCGACAGGATTGTTTTGCACGCGACGCACTCGCACACGGCTCCGAACACGCTGATCGGCCGGTTCGGCGACGCGGCGCCCGAGGGGGTGATGACGGCGGAGGAGTGCATGGACGTGTTTGTAAACGGCATCGCGGAGGCTGCGGTCGAGGCGTGGAGCAACCGGCAGCCGGCGGGCGTGAGTTGGGGATTGGGGACGGCGGTGGTGGGCCACAATCGGCGGGCGACGTACTTCGATGAGGCCTCGGATCGGCGGGGCGGCGCGGTGGTCAACGGTTTTACCCGGATGTACGGCGAGACCAACGACCCAGAATTCAGCCACATCGAGGGCTACGAGGATCATTACGTGGACCTGTTCTACACGTGGGACGGCGGGAGGAACCTGACGGGCGTGGTGGTGAATCTGGCCTGTCCCGCCCAGGAGACGGAAATGGGCATGCGCATCTCGGCTGATTTCTGGCATGAGATACGCGAGGAGATTCGCCGGCGTCATGGGAAGCACGTACAGATTCTCGCGCAGTGTTCATCGGCTGGCGATCAGTCGCCGCACCGGTTGTGGTACAAGCAGGCTGAGGAGCGGATGCTGAAGCTGCGCGGCCTGACGATGCGGCAGGAGATCGGGCGGCGGGTGGCGGATGCGGTGGACGACGTTCTGCCGGCGGCGAGGGCGTCGATCGAGACGAGTGTGCCGTTCAGACACGCGATCAAGGATATCCGGCTTCCGCGGCGCATGGTCAGCGACGAGGAGGCGGCCACGGTGCGGTCGGACCTGGCCAAGCTGGAGGCTGAGGCCCAGGCGGGAGCGAACAACTACCGGCTGATGCGGCCGTGCCGGCGGGTGCTTGAGCGGTATGAGAGTCAGAAGGAATCGCCGGAGATTGTGATGGAGCTGCACGTGGTTCGCGTCGGTGACATGGCGTTCGCGACGAACCGGTTTGAGCTGTTTCTGGATTTCGGCATCCGGATCAAGGCCCGCAGTCCGGCGGTACAGACGTTTGTCGTTCAACTGGCGGCCAACGACGGGTGGACGGGGAGTTATCTGCCGTCGGAGCGGGCGGTGGCCAATAAAGGGTACGGCGGCAGCGTGTACAACAACGAGATCGGGCCGGAGGGCGGCCGGGTGATCGTGGAAGAAACGGTCAAGGTGCTGAATGAACTGTGGGAGAGGTGAGTCTCGCGGCGAATTCGTGAGCGGTTCGGATACGGTTGGATTTGCAGTAACAGAAGGACTGAAAGCGATGGGTATCAAGGCCGGTGGAGGTTTGTTCCGGATCGGTTGGGCTTCGGTGGACGTGACGCCGACGGAGCCGGTGTGCCTTTGGGGGCAGTTGTACGCCCGGGTTTCGGAGGGGGTGATCAGTCCCATCACGGCCACCGCGTTGGCGATGGAGTCGGAGGATGGCCAGTCGTCGGTTTTGATCAGCTGCGACTTTGTCAGCGTGCCGGAGGTGATCCAGAAGGCGGTTCGGGAGGAACTGGCGAGGACCGCGCCGGGTTTGGACGCCGAAGGCGTGGTGCTCAGCGCCACGCATACCCACACCTCGGTGGCCCGAACGGGTTTTGGCGGGCCCGGATCGGCCCTCCGAGGCGAGACGGAGACGCGGGACCTGGCTGAGTATTACGGCGTGGATCTCGATGCGATGGACCCCGCCGGGTACAATCGTTGGGCGGCTGGGCGGATCGCGGAGGCGGCGAGGCGGGCCTGGGAGTCGCGGGCGCCGGGCGGGATCGGGTTCGGCTTGGGATATGCGACGATCGGGCACAATCGGAGAGTCTCGTTTTACAGCGGAACGACGCGGATGTACGGCGGCGTGAACGATCCGGATTTCAGCCATCCCGAGGGCGGGACGTATACCGGCGTCGGCGCGCTATTCACCTGGGACGCTGGGCGGAAGCTGACCGGTGTGGTGGTGAACGTGGCGTGTCCGTCGCAGATTCTGGAGCACGAATTCAAGATCGCCGCCGATTTCTGGCACGATGCGCGGGAGGAGCTTCGCGACCGGCTGGGCGAGGACGTGCACGTGCTGGCGCAGTGCGGTCCGGCGGGCGATCAGTCGCCCGGACGGGAGAGCATCCAGGCCGACTGGAAGGCCCACGAGCGCATGGTGCGGTTGAGCGGGCGCACGGCGTGCCGGGAGACGGGCGTGCGGATCGCCGAGGCGGTCAGCGCGGTTCTTCCACTGGCGGAAAAGGAGATCGACTGGACTCCGCGGTTCCGGCGGAGCTGCGAGACCGTGAACCTTTCGCGACGGAATATCACCGCGCCCGACCTGGCCGAGGCCGCCGCCCAGGCAGAGCAGCATCGGGCGGAGTACGAACATCTTCGCGACGAGTTGGCGGCGAATCCCCGGCTGCGCGAGGATCCGCGATGGTACGTGCCGATCACGCGGGCCTACTGCCGGTGGCGATGGCAGTCCTCGGTTCAGAAGCGGTTCGAGGCCCAGCAGGCCTCGGTTACGGTTCCCGCTGAGATTCACGTCATCCGCATTGGCGAGGCGGCGATCGCGACGAATCCGTTCGAGTTTTACCTGGACTTCGGGCTTCAGATCATGGCCCGCAGCAAGGCGGCGCAGACGTTCGTGGTGCAACTGGCTGGGGAAGGGACGTATCTTCCCTCGGCGCGGGCGGTGGCGGGCGGCAGCTACGGCGCGACTCCCGCCAGCACTCCGGTCGGGCCGGAAGGCGGCCGGGAACTGGTGAATTACACCGTCGAGAAGATCAACAGCTTCTGGGATGATCCGGCAGGCGGGGCATGACGAGTTGGAAGAAGAACCTGCTGATCGTCTGGCTGTCCCAGTTCCTGGGGCTCAGCGGCTTCTACTTCACCATGCCGTTCATCCCGTACTACATGCAGCATCTGGGCGTGACGGACACGTCGCAGGTGGCGTTGTGGGTGGCGGTCTACACCATCGCCGGGTATGTCAGTCTCGCGGTCGTCTCACCGGTCTGGGGCCTGGTGGCGGACCGGTACGGCCGCAAGGCGATGCTGTTGCGGGCCCACTTCTGCAATGCCGTGATCATCTCGCTCATGAGCGTCGCGCCGAGCGTATCGGTGCTGGTTCTCTTGCGGTGTCTGATGGGGGTATTCTCGGGCACCAGCAGCGCCTCGCAGACCCTGGTGGCCAGCCTGACGCCGAAAGACAACCGCGGTCTGGCCCTCGGCCTGCTGAGCGCCTCGATCTTCGGCGGCACGCTGTTCGGGAGTTTCGTGGGCGGCATTATCGTCGACGCCTTCGGGTTTCCCGCAGCGTTCCTTTCATGCGGCGTGATCTTTGTCATCTCAGGCATGCTGGTACTGGTAGGCGTCAAGGAGGACTTCCGCCGACCCCAGCCCGTGCCGCGGGACAAACCGCGTTCCCGGCGCGGCCGGTTTCTGGGCATCGACCTTCGGCCGGTCCGGCTGGCGTGGCTGCTGCTGATCCTGTCGCTGGTCATGGCGATGGCCCGGCGGTTCGACATGCCGTTTCTGCCCCTGCTGGTCCAGGACATCCTTGGGACCACGGATAAGGCGGCGACGTGGACGGGGACGCTGTCGGGGTTCACCGCGATCGCGGGCGTTCTGGCCGGTCCGATCCTCGGCTGGCTGGCGGACAAGTTCTCCGCCCCGCGGGTGGCTGTGCTGTCCGCCCTGCTGGCGGCTTTGTGCATGATTCCTCACGGGCTGGCCACGGCATTGCCGACGCTGTTCGCGGCGCGGTTTATGATGATCTTCTTCGCCGGCGGTCTGGATCCGGTGTTTCAAATCTGGATTGCCAAGTCCACTCCGGATCGGGTCCGCGGGGTGATCTTCGGCTGGGCGCTGACCGCCCGCAGCATCGGCTACATCGTGGCGGCGGCCCTGGGCGGCGCGTTGGCCGGTTTTGTGGGATTGCGATGGGTCTACGTGGGCAGTTGCCTGCTGTTCCTGTCTCTGATCCCGATCATCCGCTTCGCGGCGTCGCGTCAGAGGCGGGATCGGAGTTCAGAGCGGTCCGCAGCGGTCCGAGGGGCCGTACCGGTTTCGTAGGGCGGATGCACGGTTGGGTTTCGCTTCAGGCGGATGGGCCTGATAAAAGGAATGCTACTCAGTTCTGGGCTGGACAGCTTATCAGGCTTTCTGCCCCATGTGCTTTTCGAGCCAGTTTCGCTCGCAGGCGGTGTCGGGTTGGTCGGCGCGGTGGATTTGGAGGTGGTTGGCGGCGGCGGTCGGGCCGAGGATGGCGGCGAGGGCTTGGGAGGTCAGGGCGCAGCGGCGGTGGTCGAGGGGGTTGACGAGGGCGGCTGGTCTGGGGGCCAGGGCGGCGAGGAGGTCCGGCAGGTCGTAGTGGCGCAGGGCACAGGGGACGTATGCCTCGGGCGGCCAGTCGTGCGGCGGATCGTTTTCGGCCAGCAGCGCGAGCGAGGCGAGCATGTTCGTGCCGAGGAATCCGACGATCCGGTCGTCGAGGACGGCGGCATGCAGGGCGACGACGGCGCCGAGACCCCATCCGCCCAGGACGATTCGGTCGGCGTCGACGTCCGGCCGGGCGCGGAGGTAGGCGACCGCGGCCAGGACGTCGCGCACCCGCATGCCCAGGACCGGCTGAAGCAGCGACGAAGTCAGGTAGGCGTGCAGGCGTCCGATGGAGCACCAGCCGGCCAGATCGTAGACCGGCCGTTCCGGCTGAGTCTCGCCCCATCCGATCGCGTCGATCGAGGCGACCAGGACGCCGCGGCGGTCGCTCTCGTCGAAGATCTGCCCGACCTGGCCAAGCAGGCCGTTATGCTGGAACCGCTCGAACTTGCCCCGCTCATCGAGGTAGAGCAGAGCCGGGCGGCGGCCCTCGCCGCCGAGCACCCGCCGCAGGCACAGCATAGGCGCAGCCAGATCGGCATCGGATTCGATGATGACTCGCTCCATGCGGGCGGACCAGACGGGTTCGGACCCGAGTTCCGTCGCCTTGCTTTGAGGCAGGTCGTCGAGGCCGAGGACGTGGCGCACCTGCTCCTGGAGTTCGGCCTTGGCTGGTTGGCGTTCGCGGCGTTCCTTCGCCAGTTGTTTCGACAGCGCGCGGTTGATGGTGAACATGTTTTCCTCGGGCGACGGATGGCAGGCAAGCGTCGCCTCGTCCTCGAGGCGCAGCGTCTCTTTCGGCGTCGGTGCGATCGGCCGATCCGGCTCGTCGCGCAGCCAGCGGTTCATCCATGCCACGAAGCGCTCGGCCATCGCGACGGAATAGGTGTGGCCGGTTTGGTCGATGAAGCAGGCGACCTTGTCCGCGTCGCCCAGCCGGCTGTAGAATCGCCAGACCGTTTGGTGCGACTCCTCGAACCACGCCTTGAGGAACACTTCGTCTTTTTCCCCAGCCACCATCATCACCGGCCTTGGCCAGGCCGCTGAGATCAGGTCGTCGACGTCGATGCCGGCGGCGAGTTTGCCCGGCGCCATGTCTTCCGGGCAGGCGGTGTAGAGGTCGCCGGCTGGGTGTTCGACGAACGGGGCGATGCAGCAGACGGGAGCGGCGCAAGCGATCCGCTGGTCGAGGACGGTGCAGAGCATCGTGGTCACGCCGCCGCCGGAGACGCCGGTCATCGCGACGCCGCGCGAGCCGTCGACGTCGTTTCGCGTGAGCAGGTAGTCGATGACCCGCAGGCCGTCCATGAGGAAGTAGCGGCTCGATCCGGCCCCGGTCAGGTAACACTGGACGCCGTTGGTGAAGTGGTCGTTGCCGGGAGTTTTTTCGCCGCAGCCGGTCGCGTCGAAGGC
>JAAYCJ010000007.1 GCA_012729815.1 Phycisphaerae bacterium
GACGATCTGCGCGGGCTGTTCGAGCCGTTCGGCGAGGTGCAGCGGGCGTCGATCGTGATGGACCGGGCGACCGGGCGGTCGCGCGGGTTCGGATTTGTCGAGATGGCCAGCGACGACCAGGCCCGCCAGGCGATCGAGGAGCTCGGCGGGAAGGAATATGACGGCCGGGCGTTAACCGTCAACGAGGCCAAGCCGCGGGAAAACGGTCCCAGAGCAGGCGGGCGCGGACCGGCCGGAGCGGGACGCTTCGCCCGATAGCCGGTCTGCCCCGATACAGCGGGGTCTATGAACGCAACAGAGAAGCGACGCAAGCGGCTGCGAAGAGCGCTGGGTGTCGTTGTGCTTTTGGTGGGGGTGTATCTGCTGATCGCCTACGTGGTTGCCCCTGCGCTGTGGCGGCACTACGAGCACTATCCACCGATGCAGGCTGCGCCCAAGACGACGCTCACCGGGACCGGTTCGCCGGGCGATCCACTGAACGTCGCTCTTGCCGGCGAGCGGGAGGAGTTGATCCGGGCCATGATCGCGGCCGGGTGGTTTCCCGCCGATCCGGAGACGTTCAAGTCGGGTCTGAAGATCGCCGCGGCGGTGCTGGCCGACCGGCCGTATCCGGAGGCTCCGGTCAGCAAGCTGTTCCTCTTCGGCCGCAAGGAGGATATGGCGTTCGAACAGCCAGCCGGTAAGAGCCCGCGCCATCGCCACCACGTGCGGTTCTGGAAATCCAAGGAGCTGAGCCTCGACGGCCGGCCGGTGTGGCTCGGCGCGACCACGTACGACCGGAGCGTGGGCTTCAGCCATCACACCGGCCAGATCACCCACCACATCGCACCGGACATCGACGCGGAGCGCGACCGGATTATCGCCGATCTGCGGGACGCCGACCAGCTTGTGCAGGTCTTCCAGGTGACCGGCGTCGGTCCGACGCTGGATGGGCGAAACGGGGGCGGCGACTGGTACTATACCGACGGCGAAATGACGGTCGGCGTGATCGCATCCGGCAACGTCCCGCCGCGTGAGGCTCCCGACATGTTGGCCAATCCCGCTGCGGTGCAGTTCAAGAACAACCTCTGGGAGGTCCTCAAGTCGTTCCTGCCGTCGAATCCGACGGATGAGCCTTCGGCGGCGACGAAGCCCGCGAGTACTGCACCTCGAACACGTCCTGCCGCCGGAACACCTTGACCACGGTTTCGGCGATGATCCGCAGGTCGAGCCACAGCGAGCGGCGCTCGATGTACCACAGGTCCAGTTCGATCTTATCCTCGTGCGTCACCGCGCCGCGGCCGCGGATCTGAGCCCAACCGGTCAGGCCCGGCTTGACGTCGCAACGGCGTCGCTGACGCGGCGTCCAGAGTTCGTACTGCCACGGCAGCAGCGGCCGAGGGCCCACCAGCGTCATCTCGCCCTGGAGCACGTTGAAGAGCTGCGGCAGCTCGTCGAGGCTGGTCTTGCGGAGGAACCGGCCGGTTCGGGTGACCCGCGGATCGTCGGCGGCGTTGGGCGAAAAGCCGTACGGATCGCAGTCAGTCCGCATGGTGCGGAACTTGATCAGCCGAAAGACCCTGCCGTGTCGGCCCACGCGGTTCTGCCGGAAGAACACCGGCCCGGGCGAGTCGAGGCGGACCAGCAGCGTGATCGCGGCCATCACCGGTCCGAACAGAATCAGACCGGCCACCGCCCCTGCCACATCCATCGTACGACGAGCCAAATCGACCATCTGCACTTGCCTCGACATCACCGGAATTATACGATACCAGTTTGGCTTCGGCAGGTAAACCGGCAAAGGACGTTTCATGCCCCTTGTTCTGCGACCGATCAAGTTGGCGGTGTTCGACCTGGACGACACGCTGTGCCTGGAGCGGGATTTCATGGCGGGCGGGTTTCGGGCGGTCGCGGAGCATCTGGCCCAGCGTTTCGGCGGCCAAACCCAGGACCTGGAGCGGGAGCTGCTGGAACTGCACAAGGCTGGATGCCGCGAGAAGTTTCAGCGTATCCTGGACAGCCGGGCCGGGTCGGCCGATCCGGGGGAAATCCAGAAGCTCATCGAGGTCTACCGTACAGCCGACCGGCCGCTGGCTCTGCTGGCCGACGCCGAGCGGATGCTGGAGCGAACCCGCCGAGCAGGCCTACATCTGGCGATCCTCACCGACGGTCCGTTGGCGGGCCAGAAGACCAAGGTCCGCCTGCTCGGACTGGAACACCGGGTCGATCTGGTGTTCTACACCGCCGAGGCGGGCGAGAAGTGCTTCAAGCCGTCTTCGGCGGGATTCCAGCGGCTGGCCGGCCATCTCGGATGCCCACACGACCGCTGCGTGTACGTCGCGGACAACGAGAAGAAGGACTTCGCCGGGCCGAACCGTCTCGGCTGGCACACGGTGAAGGTCGAGCGGCCCGAGGCGATTTACGTCCACCACCGCGCTCAGGACCCGCTGTTCAAGCCAGATGTGACGGTAGCGAGTCTCGACGAGATCGAACTGCTGGCCGGCTGATCACTCCGGGCCGCGGTACGGCTCCAGGTGCACCACGACATCCAACACGTCCGGCCCGTCATCCAGGAGCCGCCGTTTGACCTGTTCGGAGATCTCGTGGCCTTCCCAGACCGTCATCTGCGGATCGACCTTGATATGCAGGTCCACGTGCAGCCCTGGCCCGACGAACCGCGTCCGCAGGGCGTGGACCAGTCGCACCCCTTCCGTCGCCATCGCCAGTTCCTCGATCCGTCGGCGGTCGTCCGGCGAAGCGCCCACGTCGGCCAGTTCGCCCAGCGTCGGGTGGACGATCCTCCACGCCGCCTGCAGGATGAACAGCGAAACCACCACCGCCCCAATGTGGTCGACAAACCACCACGGAGGGTAGAGCGCAGCCGCCGCCACCGCCAAGGCGGCGGGAAATGAAGAGAAGGCGTCGGAACGGTGGTGCCACGCGTTGGCCACCACCGCCGATGAACGGATGCGCCGTCCGATCGCCACCGTCCAGCGGTACAGACTCTCCTTGACCACGATCGAGATGATGGCCGCCACAAACGCGATCCAGCCCGGCACGTGCTCGTCGCGTTCCTGCAGCGTCACGATCGCGTGGTAGGCCAGACCCACCGCCACCGCTCCCAGAACCACGCCAATGGCCATGGTGATCAGCGTCTCGATCCGACGATGCCCGTGCGGGTGCTTCTCGTCCGGCGGCTGCGACCAGAACCGAACGCCCACCAGAATCACAATATCGGTGCTGCAGTCGGAGAGGCTGTGTACTGCGTCGGCCACGACCACCTGGCTTCGGCCCAGAATGCCCGCCGTCAGCTTCAGCGCCGCCAGGGCGATGTTGATGACCAAGCCGATCCACGTGACCCGCTTGATCTCCCGCACGCCCTGTGAATGATGTGCATTCAAAACGCCTGCTCCTTCGCGTCCGCCATCGCATGACAGTCCGGCCGCCAAAATGTACCATGACTGCCGGACAGAGGCAATGGACAGTGGACCCACCCGAAGGGTCGGCCGGCATGCCGGTCAATAGGCCCTGACGAGGTTGGCCGACGGGTAGTAGTGCAGGAGAATTTCGACGGCGGTATGGCCCTGGCGGGCCATGCCCTCAGCCCCCCACTGGCACATCCCGACTCCGTGGCCGAAGCCCTGGCCGTCGTACATGACCAGTTCATCCCCCTCGACCCGCAGGCTGCAGCAGGTGGACCGCATGACGCGAGGTCCGGCGATCAGGCGGAACTTTTCGCCCGGGACCAGCACGGCGGCTCCGCTGACGTCGGTCACCTTGACCTGGATGGCCCGGCCGTAGCGAGAACGTCTGGCCACCTGGACGTTCACGATCCGCTGAAATGACTTGCCCAGTTTCTCGTTGACCCGTTGGGTCAACTCGGCCAGCGGCATGCGCATCTCGTCCCATCGGCGGTACTTGGAGATCGTGCAGCCCTTGCACTCCACCTCGCCCTGCAGCGGCCGAAACTCCGGATCGATGGCCGCCAGATGCTGGGCCCCCTGCGTCCATCCGCCGCACGTGCTGCTGAAGAACGCGGGAAATATCCTCCAGCCGTTGCGGGTCGATCCGGTCAGGACGATGCCGCGGGTCTGGTCCACCGCGTTGTTGCCGCGATCGGTCCGGCCCTCCAGGCCCTTGTAGACCTGCGAGCTCTCGCCGTCGGTGACGTCGTACTGCCGCGAGGGCCCCGAGCGCGTGGCCTTCTCGTAGAGGGCGTAGGTGCGGGCCGCGATGGCCTGGGCTTTGCAGGTCTCCGCCTGGAATCGCGGAGGAAGCTCGCCAGGAATGACCCCCTTGAGATACTCTTCGACCAGCACGTGGTTGACCGCCATCAGCTGCCCGTCACCCAGGCGGTGCAGCCGCAGGCTGCCGGGATAGCGCGCCTGGTTGATTCGCAGATCGCCGTTGCGGTTGGGCACAATGTCGATGAAATCGGAGACGGCGACCGTCGCGCCGCCCAGTTGGATGCTCTGGCCCTGCGGGCGCACCTGGCCTTCCGGAAGATACGGCCCCTGGGCCAGCGGATGCCGTTTGGAGTCGAAGACGGTGAATGCCCCATTGATGCCGAAAGAGACGGCTTGGGCTGGTCCGGCGACCTTCACCCGCATCACCGGCTCTTTGCCGGAACGGCGTTCCTTGATCGGCGGCGGCTCCTGCCGGCAACCGGACAGACCGATCGTCAGCGCGGCCGCGAACAACACGCACCTGAACCACCAGCCGCCTTTGAGCCCGCACGGGCCCGCTTTGAGAGACTCGGACAAACCAGACATCCCTTTCTGGCGTTTCGGCCGCCTATCTCGCCGCGACGGACGGCTTCCTAGCCTTCCGACTTCCGCAGTTCCAGGCCCAGCTCGGACAGCTTTTCCTTCACTTCCTTCAGCGAGATCATGCCGAAGTTCTTGACCGCCATGAGCTGAGGCTCGGTGTAATCCATCAGGTCGCCGACCGTCTCGACGCTGAGTTTCTGCAGGCACTTGCGGCTTCGCACCGACAGGTTCAGATCGTCGATCGACTTGCTCAGCAGCGCCTGGTCGGCGGTCGGCTGCCGCTCCTCTTCGTCCTCGGCCAGAGCGCCGGGCAAAACCGCCGCGGCCCGCCTCGAGGCCTGATCCTCGAGGGCCTGGCCCAGCCGCAATCCCTTCGAGGCCAGGATCGCCTTGATCTCGTTCAGCGACGTCTCGCCAAAATTCTTGTACGAGAGGAGTTCCGACTCCGTGATCCGCGTCAGGTCGCCCAGCGTGCGGATGCCCATCTTCTTGAGGCAGTTGCGGCTCCGGACCGACAGCTCAAAGTCGCTGATCGGCATATCCAGGACCTGCTGGAACTTGTCTTTGCGCTTCTCGAACTCCTCGTCATAGAACATCGTCATCGAGCTTCTGACATCTTTAGCGAAGAGCCGCGCCCGCGGGTGATTGGGATAGACCTCTAAAACCCGCTTGAGCAGGGCCAGCGACCGGTCGAACTGCTCGCGATCTTCGTAGATCACCGAGAGGTTGATCAGGGCGTTGACGTGGGCCGGCTCGTGCTGGATGGCCTGGGTATACAGCTCAATGGCGTTGTCCTCATTGCCTTTGAGATCCTCAAGATAGGCCAGCCGGAAGATCGCCGGAACGTAGTCCGGGCCTTTCTCCACCGCCTGTTCGAGCAACTCAAAGGCCCGGTCGATGTCGCCCTCAGCCTCAGCGATCGCTGCGGACTGGTAGAAATACTCCGGCGTGTCGGCCCGCGCCTTCTGGAGCTTCTTGAGGGCATCCTTGGCTGCGGCCAGGTCGCCGGCGAGCCGCTGGGTCTCAGCCGTCTCCGCCAGCACCCGTACCGCGTCGAAGCCGCGGGTCAACGCGCGATCGAAATCGGCCAATGCGCGCTCCCAGTCCCTCTGACCCTTGAAGGCCAGACCCAGCATCCAGCGCTTGTCCTGCCCTTCCGGCGCGTTCCGCAGGATGCCGACCGCCTGCTCAAAGCGTCCCAGAACCAAAGCACCCATCGCCAGCTTCAGGGCCTGATCGGCCGACGGCGACTCCGCGTGCGCGTCCACATAGTTGCCCAACTGCTCCCGATCGGAGGCCGAACTCGAACCGAGCTTCTGCACCGCCTTGAATGCCTGATCGAAGCCGTCGTAGCTGCCCGAGATTACCTCTTCCACTTTTCCGGCGGTCGGATTCATCGACTATCGTCTCCTCTCATGGATCGTACCGTCAATACCGTCTCTACTCTCGCTCCGCAACCGACTTAGAGTAAACCAAATATTATATCAACCGTTCGGCGGTTTGCAACGCCAGCGGGCCGGTCGTCCACAAAAGACATAACGTATTATATATCAATGACTTATATTGACACCAAAGTGAAAAGCCCGAAGAGTGGCACGGAGTACGCGGAACACGCGGACAGAAGTGTCTGCGTACCTGGCCTGGTCCGTGGACGTTCCGAGCGGCGTAGGCGTGACCGGTGGGCGGCTTTTCATTTGACTGCGACGGGCCTATCATGACAATCAGGTGCTTTGAGGCAGGGGCTTTCCCCGACTTCGCCGACGCTGATGGAGATCCGTGCATGGATGGTTGGTTGATTCTCAAAGCCGTGGTCATCGCCATTGTGGAGGGCCTAACCGAGTTCGTGCCCGTCTCGTCGACCGGGCACATGATTCTCGTGGACGACCTGCTCCTTCGTTTCAAGGACACCGTGGGCGGCGTGGGTCCGCAGGCGGCGGTGTGCTTCGAAATCGTCATCCAACTGGCCGCCATCCTGGCTGTGGTGGTGCTCTATCGCAAACGGTTCCGGAGCCTGTTGACGTTCAAGCGGGACGCGACGGGCTTTAACGGCTGGCGGGGAATCAAACTGCTGATCGTCACCACCATCCCAGCGGTGATCATCGGCGCGCCGCTGGACCATCTGATCGAGGAGCACCTGTTCAACGCGGGCACGGTGGCGATCGGTCTGGCCGCCGGAGCGGTGGCGATCCTCCTGATCGAGCGGTACCGGTTTCGCCCGAAGGCTGAGACGCTGGACGACCTGACCTGGCCGCAGGCCCTGGCCATCGGGTTCTTCCAGTGCCTGGCGATGTGGCCGGGCGTCTCGCGGTCGGCCGCCACGATCATCGGCGGCATGATCGTCCGGGCCAACCGCAAAACGGCGGCTGAGTACTCGTTTCTCGCCGCGGTTCCCGTGATGACCGCCGCGTCGGGTTTCAAGCTGATCAAAAGCTGGGAGTACCTGTCGGGCGATCTGCTCTGGGTGTTTCTCATCGGATCGGCGGTTTCGTTCGTCTCGGCGATGCTGGCGGTCAAGTGGTTCATCCGGCTGCTGCAGCACTGGACTCTTCGGCCGTTCGCGGTGTATCGGCTGGTTTTGGCCGCGGTCGTCGGATTGGTGTTCCTGCTGCGATTCCTCAACGGCGGCCAATGAGACTCAGCGAACTGGACTACGAGCTGCCGCCGGAACTGATCGCCCAGTCGCCGGCCCAGCCGCGCGATCACAGCCGCATGCTGGTGGTCGATCGAACAAACGGCCAATTGGCGGACCGGCGATTCTTCGATCTCGTCGAGTACCTTCGGGCGGGCGACGTGCTGGTCCTCAACGATACCCAGGTGATCCCAGCCCGCCTGGTTTTGATCCGCCCGAGCGGGGCGGAAACCGAGGGGTTGTTCGTCCGCGAGCACGCGCCGGGACGTTGGGAGTTGATGATCCGGGGGATCAACCGGCTTCGGCCCGGATCGCGTCTGCGGCTCGCGGGATCGGACGTCGAACTTGAATTAATGGAACGCCTGACCGACAAGACGGGCCTGGTGGCGGTCAAGACCGAAGTGGACACGCTGGCGTTTCTCCAGAAGCACGGTCAGGTTCCTCTGCCGCCGTACATCCGGCGGGAACACGAGCAGCCGGATGATCGCCGGCGCTATCAGACGGTCTACGCCAACGCGCCGGGCGCGATCGCCGCTCCGACGGCCGGCCTGCATTTCACCGACCGGCTGCTGGCCGAGTTGCGGTCGCGCGACGTGGCGACGGCGACGGTGACGCTGCACGTCGGCCGCGGAACGTTCGAGCCGGTCGCCGTCGAAGACCTGGCCGAGCACCCGATGCATCGTGAATGGTACAGCGTCTCGTCCGAAGCGGCCGAGCGGATCAACGCGGCCCGCCAGGCGGGCGGACGGGCGGTCGCGGTCGGCACGACGGCCGTGCGGGTGCTGGAGTCCGCATCCGCGGACGGCGCGCTGCAACCGGGCGAGACGTGGACGGACATCCTCATCCATCCCCCCTACCGCTTCAAGATGGTCGACGTGCTGATCACCAACTTCCACCTGCCGCGGACGACGCTGCTGGCCCTGGTCTACGCCTTTGCGGGCACGGAAACGGCCCGAAAAGCGTACCAACACGCGGTCCGTGAGGGCTACCGGTTCTACAGCTACGGCGATGCGATGCTGGTGATCTGATCGGTCGTAGCAAAGATCTCGCCGAGGGCGGCGCAGCTACTCCGTGCGGGCGCGATACTCATCCATCAACCGTCGCGCCTCATCCAGCGAGCCGGCCTGGTGCATCAAGGTCACTCCGGTGGGAAAACGGCGGCAGACCCGGCCGGTGCGAATCTGCTCTTCATTGGTGCGGTAGCGGATCAGTGGAACGCGGCGAGCCGCAGCCTGGCGATAGATGGTCTCCAAGTCGTTCATCTGCGGCTGGCCCAGATCGAGGGCGGTCAACGAGGGGATTTCGAGCAGCCGCGGGACCAGATGGTCGCCCTTGCCGCAGAAGTGGACGCCGCCGCCGAGGCGGTCGAGGACGGCCCGGTCGTGCGGCGCGATATGCCGGCTGTACATCTCGGCCGAGAGGTTGGTCGGCGAGTCGTTGCGGATGAGGATGGCGCCCGGCAGCGCCACCGTGTGCTGATGACAGAAACCGTCGGGCCCGTCGCTCAGCAGCGGCTGCACGGCCGTCGCCACCGCGACCTGGGCCTCTCCCATTCGCGCGAGCACCGCCTCCACGAACTCCGGCTCTTCGTAGAGATCGACGTAGATCTCGCTTCCGCGCAGCAGCTCGGCGTTGTCGAACGGGCCCTGCAGGTCGGGCATCACCACGCGGACGCACCGGCGGACATTCGGGTAACCGGCGAGCAGGTCGTGAAAGCTCCGGTAGAAGTCCATCAGCCTCGGGCACAGGCCGGCTGACAGGTCTGTCGGATCGATCCGGAGCACCGCGCCAAAGGCCTCCCGCGACTCGAACGGCCGGACCCACGGCGGATTGTCCTCGAGCATCTCCACCCGCCCGCCGAACATCGAGGCGACGATCACCGTGCCGAGATTGGCCCGCACGGTGAACGGCAGGTCGTCGCCCACCAGATGCTGACAGCAGATTCGGGCGTCGAACCCAGCCGTCAGTTCGTTGAACAGCATCTTCTGCGGGTCGCGCCATGCCTCGCGGTGCGGAAACGGCTGATGAACGGCGGCGTCGGACAGCGGATACTGCATGACGATGGGCAGCCGCGGAACCGGCTCGTAGCGCAGCGACGCCGCGTGCAGGTCGTGCACCCGCTGCTGCTGACCGGCGTCGAGGGTGGTCTCCAGTTCGTCCAGGAGTCTTCGCAACGGTTCGATCATGGCCATTCCCGTAGTCTACCTGACGCCCAGCGTCAAATGGATTCGCGGACAGAACCGCAGACCGTGGGCGAGAGCCCATCCGGCGACGGCCGGCGCCAGCCGCAGATACGCCGCCTTCGTCGCGGCCCGCGGCATGAGCATGACCCGGTCGCGGTCGATGAACTCCATCCGTTCGATCGCATCGAGCACCTGCTGCACGTCACGCCGGCTGCGCACAACGAACTTGAGCTGGTAGTCCGCGGCGGCGGCGATCAGGCGCCGGATCACCGCCGGTTTGAACCAGTTGCCGAACGTCGGCGCCTCGCCGTCCAACTTGGGACTGAGGCTCAGCAGTTGGCAGCGCAACCGTCGGTATACGATGCCGGCGGTTTCAATCGTGACGTGAAGGCCGCCGTCGTGGAACCGATCGATCAGCGATCCGATCCGCGGATGCACCAGCGGCTCACCGCCGGTAACCACCACGTGCCGGCACTTGTATGAGGCGACCCGCTCGGTGATCCGCTCGACGGTCAACCTTGGAAAACCCTCAGCCGACCACGCCTGTTTCGTGTCGCACCACGGACAACCCACCGGACAACCGGCCAGACGCACGAAGACCGAAGGAACGCCCGCCAGCGAACCTTCGCCCTGAATGGTGTGAAACAGATCGGCGACGGGAAAGCAACCGGCGGCCATCATCGCTCCCACGGCGACATGAACTCTTCGTGGTCCTCGAAGATCTTCAAGTAGCTCTCGTAGCGCCACCAGGCGATCTTGCCTTCCTCGACCGCCTGCTTGACCGCGCAGTCGGGTTCCTCGATGTGGCTGCAGTTGGGAAACCGGCACTGGGGGACATAGGGAACAAATTCCTCGAAGTACGCCTCGAGGTTCATCCGGTCGAAGTTCCAGAACGCGAACTGCCGGATGCCGGGCGTATCGACGACGTAGCCGCCGAAATCGAGGCGCAGGAGTTGGGCCACGGTCGTGGTGTGCTGGCCGCGCTTGGTGGCCCGGTTGACCGGTTTGACGGTCAGGTTCAGGCCCGGCTGGACCGCATTGATCAGCGAACTCTTGCCGACCCCGCTGACCCCGGCCAGCACCGATTTCCTGTCCTTCATGGCCTCGCGGAGGGCCTCGATGCCGACGTTCTGGGCGGCGCTGGTCCGGACAACGGGGTAGCCCAGGCTGCGATAGACGCTCTCGTACTCGTCCAGGTCCGCCAACTCCTCCTCGGAGAGCAGGTCGATCTTGTTGAACACGATCACCGGTCTCAGGTCGCCGGAGGCCGCAGCCACGACGTACCGATCGACCAGGTGGATGCGCAGATCGGGCTCCGCAACCGCCGAGACGATCACCGCCTGCTCGACGTTGGTCACGATCAGGTGCTCGCGGTTCTGGTAGCGCCGCTTGAGCAGGGTCGAGCGTTCGCCGATCCGCTCGATCACTCCCGTTTCATCGTCGATCGGGGTGAAGCTGACGTTGTCGCCGACCGCCACCACGTTCCGCTGTTCGACCATTAACGACTTGAGCACCCGCCGGACCACGCAGTTGCGGATCCGTTGGCCGTCGTCCACCTTCACGTAGAGGCCGTGAATCGCCACCACCACCCCATCGCTCCACTGGGCGTCAGCCGGCGCCGGCTCGTCGGCGTATCGCTCCAGGTCCACCAGGCCGCCCGTCCGGGAAGTATCCACGGTCTTGCGGCGGGCGAGCCGGCCCTTGCCCTTGAAGGCCTCGTGGGTTGGACGGTCCTCCAGCGAGCCGCCCTTGTCCTCGCGGTGCTTCTTGGTGATATCAGACGAGCTTTCCCGCGTCGGGTTCTCGACGTTGGGCCGCCAGTCGATCCGGATTTTCCCTTTTTTTCTGCCTTTTCTGGCCATATGCGTTTGCGGCGATCAGCTCCAAATTACGAAGAAGACCCCGCTCCCTTACGGTCACAGGTCATTCCGGTATTTCCTCTTTCAACTGCTCCAGGTCCACGCCCACCTCTTCGAGAGCCACCCGGGCCACCGAACCGCGGGCCTCGATCAGGGCCGTCAGCAGGTCGCTGGTCTCCACCGTCTTGCGCTTCGCCCGGCGGGCATGCTCGATCGCGTGGGTCATCACCTTCTGCAGGTGCGGGGTGGTCGGCAGCGAGCCGGTCACCACCGAGTCCGAAAGCTGCTCCCGGATCAGGGCCTCGATCTTGACCCGCAACGCGCTGGGCGTGGCCCCGTGCCGCTGCAGGATATCCGAAGTCTGCCCGGCCTTGCTGACCGCCAACGCCAACAGGATATGCTCGGTCCCCATATACTCCTGTCCCATCTCGTCGGCAATGCCCTTGGCCCTTTTCATCGCCTTCTGGGCGTCTGCGCTCAATCGTTCGTACATCGTTGCCTCCCTGGCCCAAAACCCCTTTTGTCCCCCGGTCAGCCGGCCTACAGGTTGGTTCTGATCAACGTGTAGACCAGACTGATCAGCGCAATAATTATAGAGGCTGTCAAGGTGATTTTGATGATCCGAAGCCGATTGGCGATCTCCTGGTCGCGCCACTCGGCCAGCCTCTGGTCGATCTGGTCGAGCTTCCGGTCGATCCGCGTCTCGATCTCATCGAGCTTGGTGTTCAGGTAGTCGTCGGCGGCACTGCGAAGCCGCGTGGCAATGCCGCTCATCACGCCCTGCTGCTCGATGTGCCGCCGGAGACTCGGCTCAACGGGCCGCTCGGGCAGGAACTGGTACTCCTCGTCGCGCTCGTCCTCGTCCAGCAGCTTGCCGATCATCCCGCCGACCAGGGCCCGGCGTTTGCGGGCGAACCACCCGCTCCAGCCGTCGGACCGGTACAGCAGGTGCCGCAGCATCCTGTCGGTCACCGCATCCGGCACCCGCAGGCCCCGCAACTCGGCCAGGGCCGCCAGGGCGCGCAGGCTCAGCCCCTTGTAGCTGACGAATCGCAGTTGCGAGATTTCCCGGACCAGTTCAAGCTTACCCGCCGACCGCGAGACCGGCCGACGGGCCCAGACCACCACGTCTAGCAGGGCCTCCCGCTCGATCCCGTCGAGGATCACCAACTGCCGGGTCACCGCCGCCGCCACCGAGTCGCGGTCCGCCGTCGCCGGCATGTGGACCATCAGGTGGCCGGCCAGGACCCGCAGTTCCTCCGCCGGCATCTGATCGAGGTTCAGCGCGGCTCTGTCAATTCGCTCCTGGTTCACGATCGGCCTCAGGCCCCCGGGACAAAACGGTGCAGCCAGATCACCAGACCCATAATCGCCAGCAGTCCCGCGATCTGGAGCAGGTCGCCGCCGAACCGCCGCAGCCGCACCCGCATCAACTGAATGAACAGATACCGCCGGAGCAGTTGACGCGACCGGTCC
This sequence comes from Phycisphaerae bacterium, assembly GCA_012729815.1. Taxonomy (NCBI): domain Bacteria; kingdom Pseudomonadati; phylum Planctomycetota; class Phycisphaerae; species Phycisphaerae bacterium. Next base: position 12,896 of record JAAYCJ010000007.1, read on the forward strand.
GGAAAATACAGGTACTTGAACCACCGCCAGCCGGCCCGAGCAAGAATCAGGCCCGAGTAGAGCGTGGCGAAGATCACGAGTATGCGGCGGAAGAAGAAAAACGGATCGAACCCCTCTATCCCGCCGGCCAGCCAGTTCATCACACGCCCGCCGTCTCCAATCCCTCGAACAGGGCCGAACCCACCCGCACCATCGTCGCTCCGCACTCGACCGCAACGTGGTAGTCCTGGCTCATGCCCATCGAGAGGTGCTCGAAGTCGCGACCCAGGCGATAGGTCATCTTGATCTCGAGGAACAGCTCGTAGAGCCGCTCGAACACCGGCCGCGCCTTCTCCGGGTCGTCCACCAGCGGGGCCATGCACATCAGCCCACGCACCCGCAGACGAGAAAGCGGCATGACCTGCTCGATGAAATGGCCCGCCGCAGCCACCGGCATGCCGTACTTCTGCGACTCGCCGGCGCAGTTGACCTGGACCAGCACGTCCATCCGTCGGTCCACCTTGCCCGCCTGGGCGTTGACCTCCTCGGCCAGACGAAGGGTATCGACCGAGTGGATCATCGAGACCGCCGGGATCAGCGGCTTGACTTTGTTGCGCTGCAGATGGCCCACCATGTGCCACCGCGGCATCGCCAGCCCCTTGTCCTGCTCCAGCATGGCGCGGCGCGACAGGTGCTCCTCGATGACGGCGGCCCGCTGGATCAACTGGGGTCCGCGACTCTCGCCCAGGTCCAACTGCCCCAGTTCGATCAGGGCACGGATCGTCTCCGGATCAACGGCCTTGGTGACCGCGACCAGGGTCACCCGCTGCGGCTCGCGGCCGACCTTGGCCGCCGCTTCGCCGATCCGTTCGCGGACTCTCGTCAGATTCTCCGAAAGCTTTTTTCGCATTGAACTCCCACGTTTCGACGCCGGGCCGTCCATCGCACCGTCCTCGGATAACCCTCATAAGAATACCCATCCCGGACGCCCCATTCAAGGAATTCGAGACATTGACCGGAAGGCTCGGATCGGATATCCTCCCAGCTTGTACGACAGCCGAGTTCCACCACCGTTACCCCCCCAGCCAATGAGGTCAGCACTCATGAAGACACAAGACCCGCAGGACCGCGATCGCGACCCGCGAATCGCGTTTTTCGACCGCCAGTCGATCACCTGGGACCGCGACGGACGCGATCCGGTCGAGACGATCCGCCGACTGAACGAACTCCAGAACCTGCTTGGACTCCAGCCGGGACAGGACCTCCTCGAGGTCGGCTGCGGCACCGGACAGATCACCGGCTGGCTCGCCGACCGAATTCGCCCCGGCAAAGTCACCGCTATTGACTTTTCTAAATCCATGCTTAGTCAAGCCAGCCAAAAACAGCTCGATGCCACGCTCTTGTGCCGCGACGTCTGCCAGGACGACCTGGGCCGCGAGGAATTTGACGTAGTGCTCTGCTTCCACGCCTTTCCCCATTTTCGCGACCAGTCCCAAGCGGTCCGGCGACTTGGGCAATCGCTGCGCAAAGGCGGCAGGCTGATCGTGATGCACCTGGCCGCGAGAGCGAAGATCAACGCCTTCCACGATCAGGTCGGCGGCGAAGTGACCGGCGACCACCTGCCGGACGACCCGACCTTTCGCGCGCTGCTCCGCGACGCTGGGCTTGAATGCATCGAGGTAATCGACCGCGACGACCTGTTCTTCCTGTCAGCGGTTAGGGCCTCGTAGCACCGCCGGCACGCCCGGAGAGGTGCTGGCCGGCCGCACGCAATTACGCGCTGTTAACCGCGTCCGCGCTCTGATATAATACAGTAGCCGCAAACGGACACGGGGGGTGTCATGAAGGACATGGAGCGCAAATCGTACACCGTTCGGGCCGAGCCCAAAGGGTATCTCTACAGCGGGCTGCTCGACTACGCGGTGGGCAAGTGCAGCGAAGCCCTGCTCGTGGTTCAGAACTCGTCCCGCGCGACGCTGAACGACTACGGGCGGCGGGTGCTGTCGCAACTTCAGCCGTTTTTGATCCGGGAGGAATCCGCCGCGGAGATCACCGGAAGCGAAGGGGCCGACGACGCCACCATCTACCGGTACCAGTACAGCCGCGATCTGGCGGTGATCCTGGCCGAGGTCTCGCGCCGGCTTTACGCCTGGCTGCATCCGCGGCTGCCGGAAAATCTGTGCCTGGTCCGCCACGACGGCGACCCGCTCCTGGTGACGGTCGCCCACGAAAAGAGCAGCTTCCTTCTGCTGACCGACGAGGAGAAGGGCGAACTGCTGGCCCACATGCCGGAGATACAGGAACTGCTCAGCGACGAGTACGACCCGGACGACGAGATGGACGAAACATTTTCCGCCGAGGCGCTGGCCGCCGAGGCCGAAGACATCGCGATCGACCGCAAAGCGTTCCTGCTGCTGATCGAGCCGCGAGGCCAGCTCTACCGCGAATTGCTCGACTACGCGCTCGAGCAGTGCAGCGAAATGCTGCTCGTTCTGCCCCAGGCGTCGACGCCGCTGGACGAGGACGGCAACCACCTGCTCTTTCAGCTCGAACCGTTCATGATCGCGCGGGAACGGACGAACCAGTGGCCCGGCGCGAGGATGACCCGCGGATACGCGACGGTGATGTACTACACCTATCAGGCCGAGTCCGCTGAGATCCTCAAATACGCGGTCGAAGGCCTCTACGACTGGTCTCGCCCGGAATTGCCGGAGGACCTGTGCCTGGTCCGTCCGGGAGGCGAGCCGTTTCTGGTCTCGATCATGCCCGACCGCGAGAGCTACCTGCTGCTCACCGAGCAGGAGCGCCAGGACCTGCTGACGTTCCTGCCCGAACTGCAGGAGTGGATGCAGGAAGAGCGGACGTGACGGGAGCCGATCGACGCCGGGAGGAACCGCCATGATGACCGGCACACTGGTCGCAATGCTGATCGCCGCGGGGCTGGGAATGATCCTGGCGTCGCTCCACCTTGCGCGAAGGGCCGATCTGCCGTGGCTCGGGTTCCTCCACGGAGTGGCGGCGGGAACAGCGTTCGTCCTGTTCCTGGTCTCGTCGGCGGCGTTGGATATTCCGGACCTCTCGGTGGCGGCTCTCGGGCTGGTGATGGTAACCCTGGCCCCGGGATTCGTGCTGTTCGCCGCCGACCTGAGCGGGCGGCCGCTGCCGCGATGGCTGCTGGCGTGGCACGCGGGACTGGCCCTGTTGGCCGTGGTCCTGGCGGTGATCGCTTTTTCTCACGGAGCATCCTGAGGCACGAGGTAACAGTTGTGAATTCCACCGCGATCATCGAAGCCTACCGCAGAGCCCAGCGTTACCGCCTGCCGCTGGCGTTTCTCTACGGCCTGCTGATCGCCCTGCCGGCGGCTCTGGCCATCGCCCTGACCGGCCCGCAGCCGCTTCACTATCGCCTGGCCAAAATCTTCGCGCTGCTGGGCTTCATGATCCTGGCCTTCCAGCCGGTCCTCTCAGCCCGGCTGCGTTGGCTCGACCGCCCCTTCGGCCTGAATATGCTGTTCATCGTGCACAAGGTCATGCCGCTGGTCGCGCTGCTGCTGCTCAGCGCCCATCCGTTCGTGCTGGCGGCGGCACTGGACCGATGGCCGCTGCTGACGAACGTTCAGCAGCCGTGGTACATCCTCTTGGGCAAGACCGCCCTGCTGCTGCTGTGGGCGACGGTGGTCGTCTCGCTGTTCTACGAACTCCTGCGGCTGACCTTCGAACAGTGGCGGGTCGCCCACAACGTCCTCGTGCTCGCCCTGCTGGCGGCCGGCTTCGCCCACAGCATCGCCGTCGGCAGCGACCTGCAGCTCTGGCCGCTGCGGGCGGCGTGGATCGCCGCGCTCGCGACGGCCTTGGCCGCCTACATCCACCACATGGTCATCGTCCCGTGGCGGCGGCGAAGGAACATGTTCGTGGTCGATCAGGTGCAGAGGGAAACCGACAGCGTCTGGACGATCACGCTCATATCGGAACGCCGCCGCCCGCTCGATCACCTGCCCGGCCAGTTCCAGTTCATCCGGTTCCATCGCGGCCGAGACCTGCCGGACGAGGAGCATCATTTCACGATCTCCTCGAGCCCGGCGGCGGAAAAGTACCACGAATCCACGATCAAAGAGGTCGGCGATTTCACCGCCGCCATCGGCCGGACCAAACCGGGCGACAAGGCGAGCGTCGAAGCCCCGTTCGGCCATTTCTCGTACACGCTCGGCCGACCGGACGGCGATCTGGTGTTCATCGCCGGAGGGATCGGCATCACGCCGCTGATGAGCATGCTCCGCCATATGCGCGACACCCGTTCGACCCGCCGGGTCATCCTGCTCTACGCCAATCGCACGCAGGAAAGCATCGTCTTTCGCCGGGAGCTGGACGAGATCGCCGCCGGCGGCCATCCGCGGTTGACCGTCGTGCACGTCCTGAGTCGGCCCGATGAGGCCTGGAACGGGCCGAGCGGCCACATCGATCGCGAGTTCATCCGGCGGCGCGTCGAGGGGGACCTGAGCGCCCGTGATTTCTACGTCTGCGGACCCCTGACGATGATGCGCGACATCATCGGCGCTTTGCTCGATCTGAAGGTCTCGGATTCGCGCATCCACTACGAGCGGTTCGCCCTTTAGGCCGGGCCGGCCGGCTGACATAGCAGGTTGTGGACGCATCGGGGGGTCGAGTCGGCACGACGTCGTTTGAGGGAGGACTCGTCATGTTGATCGCCGCATCGATCGTATTCGCACTGGCCGCCGTGCTGGGGATCGTTCTGGCCACGCTCCATCGGCAGCGCCGCGGAGCGCCGATCCCGCTGGCCCTGTTTCACGGGGCTCTCGCGGGAAGCGGGATCGTTCTGTTGATCCTGGCCGTCGGCGATCTGGCGCGAACCGGCCTGGTGATCTCGCTGGTGCTGTTCGTGCTGGCCGCGGTCGGCGGGTTCGTGCTGTTCGCCCGCCATCTGGGCCATCGGCCGCTGCCGATGCTGCTGATCGGAGGGCACGGCCTGATCGCCGCGATCTCGCTGGTCATCCTGCTGGTGATGACGTTCCGCCCAGCCGCCGCCTGACCCGCTTGACTCACAGGAGCAGCCGCCATGCTGATTGCCGCGTTCATCGCGTTTCTCCTCGCCGCCGCCGGTGGCGCTACTCTGGCCGCTCTGATCCTGAGCGGCCGAACGCCGCCGATGGCCCTGTCGATCGGACACGGCACGCTCGCCGCCACCGGCGCCGCGATACTGCTGCTGGCCATCGCCATGCTCAGACCCAACCCCTTTCCCCTGATCGCGCTGATCCTCTTCGCCCTCGCCGCCGGGATCGGCATGGTCCTGTTCTTCCGCCACCTGCGCTCCCGTCCGTTCGCCGCCTCGCTGATCATCATCCACGGTTTCACCGCCGTCGTCGCCCTCACCACCCTGCTGCTCGGGCTGGTGCGCGCGGAGTGAACCCGGCCTCGTGACGGCGGTTTGACGTTGGCCGAAGGCGTCAGCGGCCCTATAATTCCCGTTGGAATCACGGCACACGAGGTGGACATGCTTCGCAAATCGACGGCCAATCTGCCGCTTCACGGAGGCAACGCCCCGCCGTGGCTGTTCCAGCGGATGGAGAAGCTGGCCGGCTCCATCATCGAGCTGATCGTGCTCGAGTTCGGATCGGTCGAGATGCTCCGCCGCCTCGCCGACCCGCACTGGTTCCAGGCCTTCGGCTGTGTCCTCGGCTTTGACTGGCACTCCAGCGGCCTGACCACGGTGACCTGCGGGGCGATCAAGCAGGCCTACCGGCGGATCGGACCGGACCTCGGCATCCACGCCGCCGGCGGCAAAGGCGGCGTCTCGCGAAAGACGCCGCACGAGATCGACCAAATCGCCGACGCCCGCGCCATCGCCAACGGCCGCGACCTGATCTACGCCTCAAAACTCTCAGCCAAGGTGGACTCGGCGGCGGTGCAGGACGGCTATCAGCTCTACCACCACAGCTTCTTCTTCGACGACGCCGGCCGCTGGACGGTCGTCCAACAGGGCATGAACGACGAGAACCGCTACGCCCGGCGCTACCACTGGTTCGCCGATCAGCCGATCGACTTCGTCAACGAACCGCACGCCGGAATCATCACCGAAGCACAAGGAAACAACGTGCTGAACATGGTCGCCTCCGAAGCCGACCGCTCGCGACAGGCGGCGGTGGACCTGTTCGGATACGATCCGGAGAAGATCCTCGCCGAACTGCCCGCCGAGGAGAACCTCTTCATGCCGCGCCGCCACGAGGTCATCCTGACGCCCAGCGAACACCGACAGCTTCGCAAGGTGCTCATCGCCGCCCGCGATGCTCCGGTCACCAGCTACCAGCAGCTTCTGGCCACGCCCGACGTCGGGCCCAAGACCGTCCGTTCGCTGGCCCTGCTCTCCGAACTGATCTTCGACGCGCCGGCCTCACATCGCGATCCGGCCCGCTACAGCTTCGCCCACGGCGGCAAGGACGGCTACCCCTTCCCGGTCGAACGCCGGATGTACGACCGCAACATCGCCCTGCTCGAACAGACCGTGCAAAAATGCCGGATCAACCCGAACGAAAAGGACCACGCCTTGCGACGCCTGCAGGGATGGCTTAAACTCCAGTAGCGAAACCCTGATCGGACCGACAACAAAGGAGATACCATGCCGCCCTACCGGCTCAGCGATCGTGAAAAAGCCATGCTCGTCCAGCTCGTCCAGGACCTGGTCCGCATTCCCAGCGTCAGCGCCGACGACGTGACCGGATGTCCCGAAGCCGGCGTGGCCGACTACCTCGAAACGTACTTCCGCCGGCTGGACATGGACGTTCAGCGGATCGTCATGCCGCCAAACCGCCCCAACCTGCTGGCCTCGTGGCCGCAAGACCACGCCGACGACCGAAAACGCCTGGTCCTGACCGTCCACATGGACACCGTCGAGCCGGATGGCATGACCATCGACCCGTTCGCCGCCGACGTCCGCGACGGCAGGATCTGGGGACGCGGGACCTGCGACACCAAGGGCGCCCTGGCCGCGTACCTGTGGGTCCTCTCGAAGGTCCGCGAACTGAAGCTGGAACTGCCCTGGAAATTGGAATTCCTGGCCGTCTGCGACGAGGAGACCGGCTGCACCGGCAGCCGATGGCTCGTCGATCAGGGCGTCTCGGCCGACTACATGATCGTCGGCGAACCGACCGGCTGCCGGATCGCCACGTGCCACCGAGGCAGAGTCATGTTCAAAATCATCACCGAAGGCATCGCGGCTCACGCCTCGGTGCCCGACCGCGGCGTCAATGCCGTCTACCGGATGAACGACGCCATTAACGTCCTGCGCCAAAAATGGCTGCCGACGCTTGGACGGCCACGCCACGAGCAGCTCGGATCAACCACCTCCAGCCTGACCCTCGTTCGCGGCGGGCGGCGAGACAATATCGTGCCCGACCGCTGCCAAGCCGTCTTCGACACCCGCACCATTCCCGGCCATGACCAGCGGCAGTTCCTCGAAACGATCCGCAGCCTGATCTCGACGGTTGACGGTGCGTCGGTGGATGTGATCAAGTCCCGCTCGCCCCTCGACACCGACTCGGCGTCGCCGCTGGTTCAGGGATTGCTCCAGACCTGCCGGACCCTGCGCGAAGATGACGCGCCGGCCGCCCTGCCGTACCTCACCGACGCCTCCAACTTCGCCGAAACCGGCGCCCACTGCGTGGTCTTCGGTCCCGGCGGGATCGACAAGGCCCACTCGGCCGATGAGTATCTGGAGATCGACCAACTCCATCGCTCAGCCGAAATCCTCCTCGCGTTCCTGCTCGATCTCGCCGACGGCCGTCACCGTTAACGTCAACGGTAACGGTAACCCATTCAAGTCGTCTCCAGACCGTCGTTTTCCCGCGAACCGCCGCGGCGGCATCGGGTATACTAACCCGGTGCAAACGATCTCGAAGGAGACTCCCATGCCGATCAAGACCGTTGCCGCGACGCTCCTGACCCTCCTGTTTTCGTTTTCCGCCCTCCGGGCCGAACAGGCCACCGTCGGCCGAATGACCGTCGCCACCGGCGGCGGAGGCGTTACCGCCACCTTCGACGGAGTCGAAATCTTCACCGTCGCGCCGCTCCAGATTCCCGGCGATCAGCCAACGTCCCTGGAATGGGCGCTCGTCGAACAGCAGGATGCCCTGGAGACTCGGACCCTTCTCCTGCGCGCCGACGACGTCGCCTCATTGACCGTCAGCATTGACGGGCGAAACGCCCGAATCGTCTGGGAATCCCAGGCCGCAACCGCGGCGAGGCCGGTCGTGCGGGTCAAGGACGAAATCTACCGCACCGGCGAAGGATTCAACTACGCCATCGCCTCTCCCAGCGGACGAACCGCCGCGGGAACCGTCGCCTTCGATCCGCTCAACCCGGAAAAGACCAAGAGCGACTTCGCCGCGCTGACCATCCAGGGCCCCAAATCCCCCGTCCGCTTCGCGCCCGCCGAGACGGTCTGGGAGTTCGTCGACGTCCGCAAGGAGCATCCGACAGCCGGGCAGTATGAATTCGCCGCCGCCATCGCCGAACCGCAGACGTGGCGCCGCGAGTTCACCGTCACCGTCGAGAACGCGGGCGAGTTTCACCCGATCGACCTGCGAGCGGCGGTCAACATGGGCCTCCGCGACGACGTCGCCGACGACCGGACCGGCGGATGGACCGACCAGGGAGGCAACGACCTCCGCGAGTTTCCCGTCGGACCGCAGTACTTCCTCAACGTCCCGTTCGACGTGATAGACCCAGCCGAGAACGACGACAGAGCCGTCATCATGCTCCGCGGCGAGCATCGCATGTACTTCGCTCGCGAGGCCAGCGTCGCCGTCGGCCGCAAGTTCGCCACCGCATATGTCCTGCACGCCTCAGCCTGGACGCCCGACGCCGGAGCAACCGTCGCCCACTACAAGTTCCACTACGACGACGGAACGCAAGCCGACTACCCGGTCCTTGCCGGACGAGATGTCTTCGAATGGTGGGGCACCGCGCAGATCGAAAAGGACCACCTGATCCCCGACGGCGAGCCGCGGGCCGCCGTCGCCTGGGTCGGCAAGAACCAGTCGGGCATCGGCGGCGTTCGCACCTTCGTCATGACATGGTCAAACCCCAACCCGGACAAGACGGTCGAGTCGATCACCTTCGAGTCCGCCGGCGACGGCGTGCCCGGAATCCTGGCCCTCACCGTCTCGAACGGCGATTACCAGGCCACCGGCGCACCGGTCACGCCGCCTCGGGCCGAATTGCCGCTGACTCCCATTATGGTCGTCCGCGAGTACGGCAAGATCGGCCACCTCCTGACCGACACGATCTCCGGACCGACCGGCGTGCCCATCCAGACCCAGTACATGCTGCACACCGTCAAGCCCGATACGCCCCTGGCCCTGATCGACCAGCCCATCCCAGCCCACATCGCCAACCAGTTGGCCGACTACGTCAAAAACGGCGGCAACGTCTTCCTCGCCTACGAGCCGCCCTACGAACACCTTGACGAACTGCTGCCCTTCGAAGCCGCCACGGCTTCACTGGTCGCATCGCCGCCCGGCGAATTCCTCGCCCTCGTGCCCGCCGACCGCCGGCATCCCGCCTTCAGCGGCCTGCCGTGGCAGAACGACCTGGAGCACTACCCGGTCTCGCCCGTCTCGCACCGCGTGACCTTCGGATCGCTCAAGGAAGGCGCGCAGGTCATCGCGACCTGGACCGGAGGCGACCCGGCCCTCGTGCTCTACCCGCTGGGCAAAGGACGCGTTCTATATCTGGCGGCGCCCAGCATCAGCCTCGAACCGAGCCCGACCAACCCGATCAACGGCTTTACCGGCTACTTCTACGCCAAACTCTACTACTGGCTCACCGGTCACGATCAGGACGCGATCAAACTCGGCCGAATGGCTCAGGCCAGGATCGCTCGCAACACCATCGCCGAACCCTATGCCGCCGCCAAAGCCCTGATCGAAGACGTCCAGGCCCGCGGACAACTCCTCGGCAACGTGGAAATCTGCAACGCCCTGCGCGGTGCCTACGAATCACTGCTTGCCGCCGACGACCGGATCGACCGACTCGACGACCGCCTGCTGACACTTGACTTCTCGACCGATCTGGCCGCCGATTACGGGCAGGTCCGCCTGGATATCGAAAAGCTCTTCGTCGACGTTGCCGCTCTGAACGAAGAACTGACCCTCGCCCTTCGCGACCGGTCGGACGTCCTGCCCTACCAGCCGCAAGTCGGCCGCAAACTGCCCATCGGCTACATGCTCGGCGGCGACTCGCGATCCGGCCCCTACGTCTTCGGATGGTACAACCAGCGGGCGATGATCGCCCGCGTCAAAAAGCTCGACTGGAACCTGATCAGCTACTTCATGCCCTCGGATGCCTACGTCAAGACCGACGCCGACGGACAGACCGTTATCGACCCGACGAACACCGAATGGCTGCTCGATATCTGCCGCAGGTACAACGTCCGCCTGATCCCGATGCTCGACACCGCCGCGGCAAAAGACCACAGCCTCTGGCTGCCGCTTCTCGAACAGGTCGCCGCCTACTACGACGGCCGACAGGAAATCTTCGCCCTCGAACCGCAGAATGAAGGCATTCACTGGGAGGCGCTGACGGTCGAGGATTTCCGGAACGCCCTCAAGGACAAATACGGACAAATCGGCAAGCTCAACGAGACCATCGGCGCATCCTTCGCCGACTTCGCCGAGATCGAAGTGCCCGAGGCGGACAAGGCAGCCGACACGCCGTTCGGATCGGTCGAGCGAGGCCTCTGGTACGAGCGAAGCCTGCTCGATATGGACCGCGTCGAGGCATGCTATCGCGACAACTACCAGACCATCCGACGCGTTTCGTCCCTGCCGATCAATGACCGCAGTTCCCCCATCCCCGAAAACAACGGCGCCGCTCCGCAGCGGCTCGAACGGCTCGCCCGCTGGCACGATCACCTCGGCACCCACGCCCAGTGCCTCTACGACCTCGAGCGGACCCGCGGCTACGCCGACGGCAAAACCCTGTGGCTGACCGAGTTCTATTGGAACTACTACGGCGGCCCGTGGGGCGGCTTGCGCTACCGCCTGCATGGCTCCTTCATGCTGCCCGAATCGCACATCGAGGCCATGAACCTCGCCGCGTCGGAGCGAAACCTCTGGATGGCGATTGCCCGCGGCGCCGAGGCGTTCACCCTCTACGGCAGCTACGTCGCCACCTGGGCGTGGGACAAGACCTGGGCCGGCCCCTGTACGATCTTCTGGCCGGACCTCTCGCTCAAGCGATCCGTCTACGCCCACAAGTTCATGCCGCACATCTACGACACCCTCGGCGGCGAAATCCAGGGCTCGCACACCGAATCCCCGATCGCCCTGGTCGAACCGATCGCCTCGCGCCTGCACCTTGACGGGTCGATCCTCGAACAGACCACCGTCTCGATCCGCTCCGAACTGGAGTCGACCATGTACGTGCTGGCCGAAATGCGCGTCCAGCCGGACCTCAAGCCTCCGTCAGCCGACCTCTCGCCCTACCGCTACGTCTTCCTGCCCTCGTCGCTATGCCTGGAAAAAAACGTGGCTGGCAAACTCCTCGACTACGCCGCCGCCGGCGGAACCGTGATCGCCACCCTCGCGCCCGGTCTGTACGACGAGCATAGCCGCCCGGATGGGACGTTCCTCAAAAAACTCGGCGTGGCGGCCGAAGCCCTGCCCATCGGCGAACACGGCCTGACCATCGACGGTGAGCAAACCACGCTTCCTCACGCCGTCGTCTACGCCTACCAGGTCACCGACGGCGTCAACGTCCTGGCAAAGTACACTGACGGGCGAGCCGCCGTCGTCGACGCGCCGGTCGGCAACGGCCGCGTTGTGCTGGTCGGATGGGCCGCCAGCCTCGCGCCGCAGCTCATGGCCGACCGCGTCTTTCCAGCCGTGATTGACCGCAAGGCCTTCTGCGACTGGACCCTCGACGCCGCGCCCGGCACCATCGATTGTCTCGTGCGATACAACGACGACTACCGCCTGTTCTTCATCACCAACAAATCGCACGAAAAGGTACACGGCGCCAAGCTGGCCTTCGACGCCGCGCACGACGTGGCCGATCTGCGGGCGCGACTGCGGCTCAAGAACCGTCAGGCAGTGGAGTTTCCCGCCCTTCTGCCCGGCGAGTGCCGAATCCTGAAGGTGTACCCATAGTGACGCGGACGCCAACCGCTACTTGAAGTAGTCCGGCTCGTTGTGGAATTTCCACTTGATGTTACAGCCGATGCTCGGCCGCTGCTGGTCCTCCGGGATCGTCCGGCCTTCCAGCGCGGCATCCAGGGCCATCCGCAGGTCGTGCCCGGTCACCGGAAGGCTCGTTCCGGGCCGGCTCTCGTCCATCTGCCCGCGATAGACCAGTTTGCGATCGGCGTCAAAAACGAAAAAGTCCGGCGTGCACGCCGCCCGGTAGGCCTTGGCCACCTCCTGCGTCGCGTCGAACAGGTACGCAAACGGATAGCCGACCCGCTCCTTCTCCTGGGCCATCTTCTCCGGCCGGTCGTCCGGGTGGTTTTTCACGTCGTTTGAATTGATTCCGACCACCGCCACGCCCTTGTCCATGTACTCGCGGGCCAGGTCGGCCAGGCCGTACTGGACGTGCTTGACGTATGGGCAGTGGTTGCACATGAAGACCACCAACAAAGCCGGCGCGCCGTCGAAGTCCTCCAGTGTTACCGTGTTTCCTTCGGTATCCGGCAGCGAAAAGCTCGGCGCCCGCGTTCCCAACGGCAACATCGTCGATTTGACTGCCACCATGATCGTCCTCCCTTCGTGCCACGAGATGATGACATACCCCTGTATGAGAAACGATAACCTCACCGGCCCGGCGTGTCAATTAGCTTAACTTTTATCAACCTTGCCATAGGGGCGGCCATCCGATGCGGTTTATCGTGGACGCACCTCGATCGGAGCTTGTATAATCCTGCCGTTACGGCAAGGAGATCGTGATGGACGAAACCCCCGAGAGCAAAGACGAAGCGGTCGGCGGCACCGTGCTGATCGTGGATGATAACCTCCAGAACCTCGAACTGGTCCAGGCCTACCTCGAAGAACTGCCGGTCGAGACGGTCACCGCCACCGACGGCCTGCAGGCGATGGAAATGGTCGAGAAAAACCGGCCGGATCTGATCCTGCTGGACATCATGATGCCCAAAATGAGCGGCTTTGAGGTCTGCAAGAAGCTCAAGGCCAACCCGGCCACTCGCGACATCCCAATCATCATGATCACCGCCCTGCATGAGATCAGCGACATGGAGCGGGGCGTCGAGAGCGGGACCGATGACTTCCTGACCAAGCCGGTCAACAAGCTGGA
>JAAYCJ010000008.1 GCA_012729815.1 Phycisphaerae bacterium
CCCACGTCCTGAACGCCCTCTGCGCCGCACGGCCCGTCGCCCTCAAACGCCTGCCCAACGACAAACTCACAGCCGTCGAAGCCCTGCGCGGGGCAACCGTCGAACTGCACCAACAGGACCCCGCCCAGACCATCCGCAAAGCCCTGCGCGAAACCAACACCCTGCAGCCCAAATCCCTCGCCGCCCGAAACTACCTCGCCAACCACCACTCCTACCGCCAACTCGCCCAGACCATCCTCGACCGCACGGCATAGCTCTGCCTCCGAAGAGAGCCGCGAACGTAAAAGAACGCGGTCCTCACCCGCCGAAGGCGACTTACCCTTGGAAACGACACGCCGGAAGGTAGAATGGTGTTCCTCTTGATACGGCGACAGCAAAAACTCGAGCGGAAATGCGAAAACACCATACTCCAAATCGTCAAGCAGCCCAGGCAGCCAAGATGAACGAGCATTCCTCTAAACCCCTCGCCTCCCACCTGCGGACCGAATACCTCGAAAACCCCCTTGGCATCGACGAACCCACCCCTCGTTTCTCATACCTGCTCGACCACTGCACCCTCCAAGCCGAAAGATGCATTGAAGTCCGAAACGACTCCGGCGCAACCGTCTGGAACTCCGGCTGGGTGTCCGACGAGGCCTCAATCCAAATCCCCTACCAGGGACAGCCGCTGCGATCATTCACCCGCTACCTCTGGCGCGTCAAAGTCCGCGACACCAACGGCTGCGAAGGCGACTGGAACTCGGAAGAAGCCTCCTTCGAAACCGGCTTCATGGATCGGCCCTGGACCGGCAAGTGGATCGGCTGGCGAACCGGCGTAGGATTCAGAATGCCCGTCCAACGCATCCTCCGCGACTTCTCCCTCCGCTCGCCGGTGGCCAGGGCACGCCTCTACGTCACCGCCCTGGGCCTCTACGAAGCGTACCTCAACGGCAAGCCGGTCTCCCACGACTGCTTCACTCCCGGCTGGACCGACTATTTCAAAAGGGTGCAGTACCAGGCCTACGACGTGACCGAACGGCTGCAACGCGGAGACAACACCCTCGCCCTCCACCTGGGCGAAGGCTGGTACAACGGACGAATCGCCCGGCACTGGCGGAACAACAACCCCACCTACGGCGATACCAACATGCTCAGGTGCGAACTGCACCTGACCCTCGCCGATGGATCGACTCAAACCATCGTCTCCGACCGGCGGTTCCAATACATCAACCGGGACGGCGCCATTCGGGCCAGCGACATCTACGACGGCGAAATCTACGAAGCCTGGCGCGACACGTCCTGGATGCTGCCGAACGGCTGCCGCGACTCCGCCGTGCCCTGCAAGGAATTCTCCAATTCCACCCCGATCGTCTGGCACAGCGGAGCCAGAGTGCGACGGATAATGGAACTCAAACCCGTCACAATTGCCAAACAGGCCTCCGGAGCCTATCTCGTGGACTTCGGACAAAATCTCACCGGCCGCGAAAAAATCCGCCTCACCGACGCCAGACAAGGCGCCACCATCGTCATCAAGCACGGCGAAATGCTCAATCCCGACGGCGCCCTCTATCTCGAAAACCTCCGCACAGCCCTCGCCACCACGGTCTATAGCTGCGGAACCCGCAACGAGGAAATCTACGAACCCCATTTCACCTTCTTCGGCTTCCGCTACCTCGAAATCAATGGCTGGCCCGGAGCCTTGCGCAAATCCCACATCTCAGCCGTCGTCCTCTCCTCCGATCTGGAACGCACCGGAGAATTCTCCTCCTCCCACCCCCTGCTCAACCAGCTCTACTCCAACGTCATCTGGGGCCAGCGAGGCAACTTCCTCGACGTGCCGACCGACTGCCCCCAGCGGGACGAACGCTTCGGCTGGACGGGTGACGCCCAGGTCTTCATGGACACCGCCACCTACAACTTCGACGGTTCCGCGTTCTATACCAAGTGGATCGCCGACCTGAATTCCTGCCAGCAACCCGACGGCGCCTATCCTTACATCGCTCCATCGCCCTTCGACGGCTACAAATCGTGTACCGGCTGGAGCGACGCCGCCCTCATCTGCCCGTGGATCATGTTCTGGAAGTACGCCGACCTCCGCCTGATGTCCACGTACTTCGACCAGATGAAAAAGTACCTCGACAGCCAGATAACCGATGACCGGCTCATCACCGGCAATGCCATCCATGGCGACTGGCTGAACCTCGACGATCCCACCGGAAACGAGTTCATCTCGACGGCCTATCTCTGCGGCATGGCTAAACTACTCTCCCGAATCGCCGCCATCCTCAACAGGCACAACGAGTCGCGAACGCTCGACGCCCTGGCCGCTCGAATACAAAACGCCTTCCAAACCGAATTCCTCGACGCCCGCGGAATGCCCAAAGAACGCAGCCAGACCGCCCTGCTCCTGTCGCTCCACTTCGACCTCCTGCCCGAACCGTCAACCGCCCGCGTCGTCAAAGCTCTCGTCGCCGGCATCAGAAAGCACGATACGCACCTGACCACCGGATTTCTCGGAACGCCGCTGCTCCTGCCCGTCCTGAGCCGTTACGGCCAGACCGATCTGGCCTACGATCTGCTGCTGCAAACTACCTATCCCGGCTGGCTCTACCCCATCACCCAGGGCGCCACCACCATGTGGGAGCGTTGGAACAGCTACACGCACAAGGACGGCTTCGGCGACGTCAGTATGAACTCCTTCAACCACTACGCCTACGGCGCCGTCGCCGAGTGGTTCTATCAGACCATCGGCGGTATCCGCCCGGACTACTCGTCCTTCGCCAACGCCGGCTTCAAACGCTTCATCCTGGCCCCTCAGCCCGGACACCGATTGACCCACGCGAGCGTAAGCTACCGCTCAGCTCACGGCACGATCGCCTCGGCATGGAAAAAACGAGGAAACCGCCTGACGTGGAACTTCTCCGTGCCCTGCAATACCGCCGCCACAGTCGTTCCGCCCTACCGCACCGTCGTGAAGCACTCAGCCAACCTGCCCGATCGGCTCCCGGACCAATTCGAAGTGCCCGCGGGTGACTACGAACTCCAAATGCAGACCGCCGACCCTGACCGATAGCCGCGTGGCAATTCCTTCTCCGTCCTGCCGCCCTCGCCGCCTCCGGCGGCGCAGCCTACTTCTTCGCCCGAACCTCTTCCTTGATCCGCTGAATATGCCCGCGGCCAAGCGCCTTGACTTCGCAGCCGAGCTCGAAATATCGCCGAATCTTCTGGTCCGTTAAAACCCCGAAACAATCGATCACCGCCAGCGGCGCCCCCGCCCACTTGACCACGTCGTCCGGACTCAACTCCAGATACGGACTGTGCCGAACTGCCAGGATCAACGCCTCCGCCCCCTTCAATGCCGCCGACACGTCCTTCTGCACCCGCAGGTTGACCAACTCCTCCTGGTTCCGGAAAAACCGCTTCCACGAATGGCCCGGCGCCGGATACGTATCCTGACTCTCCAGCTCGTACCAGTGGTCCACGTACGGATCGTGCACCCGCATGTCCGCGCCCATCTCCGTCAGCTTCCGCACCACCAGCTCCGATCCGCTGTACCGCGTGTCGCCTACGTCCTGACGGTAGCTCGCCCCGCACAGCAGCACCGACGCCCCCGCGATGTACTTGCCCATGTTCCGCAGCGCGTCACGCGTCAACTCCGCCGCGTGCAGCCCGCGCGTGTCGTTGATGTCGATCGCCATCGGCGTGATCTTGAAGATATCGTCCTCGAACCCCAGAATATGCTTGTACGCCCACTGACCCAGACCGCCGTCCTTCGGCAGGCAGTACCCGCCGATCCCCGGTCCAGGAAAAATCATGTTCGAATGCGTCGGCCGCATCCGAATCGCGTCGATCACCTTGATCAGGTCCACCCCGTTCCGCTCCGCGAACAGGCTCCACTCGTTCAAAAACGCCAGAATCGTCGCCCGATACGAATTCTCCACGATCTTCGTCGTCTCCGACTCGATCGGACGGTCCATCACCGTCAGCGGGAACTTCTCCGTGTTCAGCACCTCGGTCAAAAACTTGACCACCCGGCCACGCGCCTCCGGATTGACTCCCGAACACACCCGCCAGAAATCCCGAATCGAACTCACGTACTCCCGGCCCGGCATCACCCGCTCAAAACTGTGCGACAGCAGCGGGTCCGTCTTGATCCCTCGCGCCGTGAACGCCTTCTTCATGATCGGAAACGCGATGAACTCCGTCGTCCCCGGCGGCACCGTCGTCTCGATCAGCACCAGGCACCCCGCCGGCACCTTCCGCCCGATCGTCCGCATCGTCGCCTCCAACGCCGCGATCTCCGCCTCCCCCGTCCGCAGATTCCCCAGATCCCGCTTCGAATAATCGCACTGCACGTCCACCACCACGCAGTCCGCCAGCTTCAGGCAGTCGCTGTTGTACGTCGCCACCAGCGTCTTCTTCTCCCGCACGCACCGCGCGATCATCGGATCCACCTCCGGGTCCTCCGCCTTCACCGGCGACTCCCCCTGATTCAGCAGCGGAATCTTCCAGTAGCTCCGCACGCTCGGCCGCTGACAGCCGATCACGAACTTGCTCGGCTTGCCCGTCTTCTTGTCCACCGTGTCCGCCACGATCGCCGCCATCACCGCCCCCACGAACCCCAACCCCATCACCACCACCACTTCCTGACCGTCCGCCCGCGCCTGATCCGCCAGCTTCTTGAGCCGCTCGAACTCCGCCGCGTACTCCCCCTGCTGCGGAACGACATACCCCTGACCCGAAGGACTGACAGATTCCTGCGCCATGACGGCCTCCTCGAAATAGATTGCCCTACCTCCAAAAGGAACCGACATCCTAAAAAACCGCCCACGCATTGTCAACAACATCATCCCACCGCCCCCACCTCCAGCCCCCAGAATCCGACCGCACCCACTCGAAACTGCGCCGCGCAAGCATACCCTTTGCGTTCGCTTCGTGACAGGCGTATGATCTACCGGCATAGGAGTGCCGGGCATCGCTCATGCCCTGATCGCCCGCGGGACCGTCCAAGCCGAGAGGGGGACACACGCGATGACAAAGCTCAAGGCGGAGAAAATCACCCTCCTGATCGCCATCGCCGCCACCACCTTGCTGCCCGTCTGGTTCATCCCCTATGACGAGCCGACGGCGGGCCTGCAGGCCATCAAGATCCTCGCCAAGATCGGATCGCTGGTCGGCGCCATGCTCCTGGTCTGGCAGTTCCTGCTGGGATTCCGGGGCGCCGTCGGCTGGCTCGTACCCGACCTGCTGTGGCTGATCGACCTGCACAAGGCCCTGGGCGCCTGCGCCATTCCCCTGATCCTGCTGCACCCGATCTTCATCACGATCTACTACGCCCGCAGGTTCGGCCTCAACGTCTTCTCCTTCGAGGCCGGCGCCGCGTTCGCCGCCTACGTCGCCCTCGGCGTCTTCGCCCTGCTGCTGGTGGCGTTCATCGTCGTCACCAGCCTCTTCCTGCGGTCCCGGATGGACGCCCACACCTGGTACCGCTCCCACCTGCTGAGCTACGCGATCATGCCGGCCGTCCTCGTCCACGGGTACGCCATCGGCATGACCATCGCCGGCACGGGCATGGGAGTCCTCTGGCGGGTGCTGATCGTCCTCGTCTCCGTCTTCTACCTCTCCCGGCTGCTCTTCCGGTTCGGGTGGGCCGCCCACCCCCACCGCGTGATCCGGACCGTTCCCGTGGCCGATCAGACCACCGAAATCACCATGCGGCCCCTCGCCGCCAAAATGACGCCCAGGATCGGCCAGTTCGTGTTCCTTCGCCGCCAATCCCTCGCTGGCGCCCGGCCCTACACCGTCTCGCACTACGACCCCGACACCGGAGAGCTCGCCGTGACGATCAAGGCCCTCGGAGAGACCAGCAGCCGACACCAGGACATCGAGCCGGGAGAACGGGTACTCCTCGACGGCCCCTACGGAGTCTTCACCTGGGAGGCCCTGACGACCCATCGCCCCATCGTCATGATCGCCGGCGGAATCGGCATCACCCCCTTCCGCCGACTCCACCGACAGCTCAACCCGCACTCCGACCGCCAGCATTTCCTCTTCTACGGCAACACCGACAGCCGAGACATCGCCTACCGCGAAGAACTCGAACAGGCCGGGCATGTCCAGGTGGTCCACGTGATCAGTGACGAACCCGACTACCCGGGCGAAAAGGGCTACATCACCGCCGACCTCCTCGAAAAATACCTCGGGCCCGAACTCGCCCGCTGCGAATTCTTCATCTGCGGACCGCCCGCCATGACCGTCAAGCTGGAACGCGAACTCCACCAGCGATACGTCCCGACCGACCAGGTCCACCACGAACTGTTCACCTATTGATATGCATCAGCCAATGCCGAAAACTGATTAATCTCGGAATTGGAACTGGGAATTCCCCTTGATCCTCTGTTCCCGTCCCCTGCCAGCGAAACGCCACGTGCACTATCAAGGGCCCCGTGAGCCTGGTAGAATACTCCGTACCAGAATCGCGGTGGTCGTAGGCCACACCGCAAACAGGAACTCCAGGATACCGATACCGATGCCGCCCGGCCATCGCTCGCCAGGCGGGTCAACGCCGTGCCGATCCTGGGAAAGGCAACACCAATGGAACCGGAGTCCTCATCCGCTCACCCGGCGAACCCTTCGCCCGAACCGTCGACGCCCACGCCCGAGGCCACGCATTCGCTGCAATGCCTGGAGATCCTCGGCGGCAACCAGGTGGTGCGCCACGCCCTCGCCACGCCCGGAATGAACGTGTGGATCGACAGCCGGCCCCACGCCGGAACACGCGGCGGCGATCTGCACTACGTCTCCATGTGCGGCTCGGGACGGGTCACGCGATTCATCGTCGCCGACATCTCGGGGCACGGCCCCGATCTCGACGAATTCGCCCAGCGGCTGCGGAACCTGGTGAGCCGCTACATCAACCTGCTGGATCAGACGCGTTTTGCCCGCGCGATCAACAAGCATTTCGCCGAACAGGTCGGCGACAGCAAGTTCGCCACCGTCTTGCTGGTCACCTACTTCGCCCCAACCCATCACCTGATCGTCTGCAACGCCGGACACCCGCCGCCCCTGTGGTACAGTCACGCCGCCGGCCGCTGGCGCTACCTGAACCGCGCAGCGGCTGACGCCGGACCATCCATCCGCGCCGAACGCGCCCGCTACCGACTCTCGCGGGTCGCCAATCTCCCCCTCGGCATGATCGAACCGACCCCCTACCGGCAGTTCGCAGCCAAACTGGCCACGGGCGACGTGGTCGTCCTCTATACCGACGCGATGATCGAGGCCAGGAATCCCGCCGGACAGATGCTCACAAGTCGCGGGCTGCTGAAACTGGCCCGCCGCACCATCGAGTGGGTGCCGCAAGCGGGCAATGCTGCTGACGCCACCGCACGAGGAACGTGGAAGCTCGCCTCAGCCGCGGCGCGCTTGCAACAACCTGAACCCGCCGACGCCAATGGATCGACGCCGTCGGTCGATCCGCCGCGGACGGCTCAGCTCATCGGCCAGGAACTCATCCACGCGGTTGACCGGTGGCGCGGCGGTCGGCCGCCCGAGGATGACCAGACGACCGTCGTCCTGCACCACAATGGCGAGTCGCCGCCGCGGTTGACCCTCGGTCGGGCCGCACGCTCGATGATGAAAATGCTCGGATTCCGCTGGAAACAATGATCCGACGACGTCCGGTTCAATCCGGGCTACGACAAAGCGGCGAAGGAATGATGCGCGTCGGCTGTCGCGCGCCCGGCTACAGCTCCTCCGGCAGACAAAGACTCTCCCTGCAGTGAGCCGTGCGCCCACAGACACGACACACGAACCGAGGATCCTTCACCAGCGCCTTGTAGTCCTGCGGACTGTCCACGTGATAGCCGTACGACACGAAGTAGCACAGGTGAGTCGTGTGTTCATCGCTCTTGCAGCCTGCGTGATCCTTGGGATGCTCCTCAGCCATTCCTGATCCCTTCCATCAGTGCAGTTCAGAAAGCGACCATGCCAACGACCGCCATTGGCCTGATGCTCGACACATCAGTATAGCAATTCCGCCGACGTCATGCTCACTTCGTCCCTTCTCCTCCGCAAAACAGTATCTTCTCGCCACAACACGACGTGACGCGAAGCGCACGAAAGGCCCCGTCACACCGCCAGGCTCAGTCCGCGGCAAGCTCGAAGAACGGAGTGGGGCCGTGCTTCAGACTCGCGGTGTCCAGATGGATCTGGAGCCGGCCATCTTCCCACGCCAGCGCCAACCGTTCCCGACGCTCCCCATTAAGGGCCAGCGCGTAAAGGGCCATGTCCTTCCCGTGGGCGTTCCGCAGTGTCGCGTCCAGACGCCCCACCTTCATCAACACCGGCAACTCACCGTAGTCGAACATCATCGCGCGATCCGGCGTCACCGCCATGCCGGTATTGACGGCCTCGGTCGTATAGAGCAAAACCATCCGTCGGCTGTCCGACAGATCCTTCCCGTCCATGGCGCAAACGCCCACCATGGCCGCCGTATCGCTGCCGATCACCTCCAGCCGCCCGACCGCCTCGCTTCGGCCGGCCTCCAACGTCACCGCCTCGCTCAAAGGCGTAACCACCTTCAGGAGATTCTCCTCGGCTCGCATCGTGATCTGGCCCGTATCGCTCTCAAATACGCCCTTCGACGGCTCGCTGACGTTCGACTCCGCAAGAAGCCCGCTGCGCTTCATCCGGCCGACCAGAGCATCGAGCGAAACGCCGGCCTGCTCGCCGTCGACGACCTCGTCGGCGTCGGTCCATTGGCCGCCCTGGCGGATTCTCACGCTGCCTGCGGGAGTCAGAATCATGTCCGGTTCGACCGGCTGAACGACTTCCTTCGGCGGCTGCAACTCAGGAAACGAAATGGCAAAACCGCTGATCAACCCGAGCTTGGTCTGCTGTTTCGAGGCCTGCTTGAACTCGCCCAGCACCGACGTCGGCACCTGAAGCTCAACCCGATGGTCGGCCGCCTTCACGTCACCGCGCACAAACAGGCACGTGAACAGGAACTCGCTGGGCCGGGTGACCGGCGACCCTCCGGGCATGAACGAACCGAGACGTTTGGCCTCGAACACCACGGGCGTGGACGCATACACCATCGCATCGAATCCCTGAAACGCGGCATAGGCGCCGTGGACGATCCCCAGCTCGCGCTGATACCGGTTCCAGAAGCAGTGATTGTATTCGGTCATACAGAATGGCCGATCCGCGAATTTCGAACCGATCATGCCACGCAAATGAGGCACGAGCGTACCCACCGAGCTGTGTTGCGGGCAGTTTGCGCCATAGCCGCCTTGCCAATTCGGCCAGGGAAATGCAAAAAACTGATTCCGGATCGCCATCGTGGAGTATTCGTACCGTGCCGCATGATCTCCCCACCACTGCGACAGGCTGTAATGGGCGACCAGTCCATCGTAGCGGATGCGCTTGAGATTCGTCGTGTACCAGGCGAGGTTCTCGCGGGCCAGTTCCGTCACGAAGAGTGTAAAGTCCCGGTCGCTCGAACTCGATCCAATTCCCGTCCAGTTGAAGGACGGCGGTACGAACGCAATGTTCCCCGCCGGCGTCGCCACCTGGTCGAACGAGGTAATGCCGGCGTCGCCCCACGCCGTGGCCAACGCCTCCGGCGTCTCGTACTTCGCCTCCAGCCACTCGCCGAACCGCCGGTTCATCGCCTCTTTGATCTCCTCGGACGAGATGAACCGCGCCAGAAATCCCGACTCCTGTTCGTTATACGGCTCGACGCAGGCAATGGCCGGATCGTCCTTCCACGCCAATCCCGTGTAGGGATTGACGTGGTTCATCAGCGTCTCCGCCGCATAAAGCCAGATCCGGCGCAGTTCCGGATCCCCCAGATACATCCGCGCCTTCCAGTCGCATTCCCGGCTCTGAACCGCGGGATTATACTTCATCGGAGGATGGACCTCCTGAAACAGCCCATACCCCAGCAAGGTCAGATGCAGGTAAACCCCTTCTTGGCCCATCCGGGCGATCAGGTAATCCACCTTATCGAGCAGCTCCGGACTGACATCCAGGCTTCTGTGCAGCGACATCAGGTCGATATCGAATATCCGAAACAGATTGTACCCCTGATTTCTGGATATCTCGACAAAACGGTCCACCTTCGCTTTCCAATCGGCCCCCTCGCCAAACCAACTGAACGTGCAGGCGCTCATCGCCTCATCATCCACCACGTGAAAGATGAACCCCTTCAAGCGGACCGGCGTCTCGGGCCGGCCTTCGGCCACCAGTTTTCCACGCGGGCCAATGACGAGCCGCGGCAACCGCTTCAACCGCTCGCTCCCGCCGGACGGCCCCGCCACCAACGGCACAGCCGTCGTCGCGCTCAAGTCCAACGCGCTGCCCGCCTTCACCTGAACGTCGGACGTGTCCACCACTTTCCACTCCGCGTTCGCCACAAACGTCATCTTCTCCTGCGGTTCCGCAGACGCCATACGCGATTCCTTTGTGCCTGCCAAATTCCATACCCACGCCCAGCCACGCCGCCGGGCATACGTCCGCCGTGTGCCCCATCCGCTCCTGTGGCAGCGGAAAGACGACCAACAACGGTACCCTCCATGTATCGTACGTATTGTCCCTGGCGTGTGAATAGGTATCCTTACTGAAAACATGAACGATTTGACTGACCCACAATCCGTACGGGCAGCCCTCGTGGTTGCCCCACCCCAAAACACCCATCCCCGCCCCCCCTGTCATCCCCGCCTCCCCCTGTCATCCCCGCGCAGGCGGGGACCCAAACCTTCACGCCAAAATATAATCCCATCCCGCAGGGCTTGTCCTCGCGGTAGAATCGAATAGGATCCCCTTGAGACTCTCCACGAAGGGCCGCTCAGGAACGCGACGGCGATTGCTTGCTCTTGGAGTGGCGCGTCGCGCGATGCCCCGTAACCTATGGAATCGCCAAAGTCACGTCCTGCCGACCTGGGCGAGAATGATGAAACAACAAGGCAAGCGTCGCTTGGGACATTCCGAACCTTCACCCGCAAATGATATGGCCCAGCCGGTGGAGTTGAGCGAGCGATCCCGGGGGAATGCGCCCGTTCCTCTCGATCGGCACATTGAGCGTAACGGCCCCTTTGACGCCTTTGCATGCCGAGACAAAACCAAAGAGCTCTTCGTCGCCGTACCGGCAAAACTCCTCCGGCACAGCCGGGTTGAACGTGCTGTCGATCGGAACCAGGGCGTGCCACTGCACACCGTCGACGAACTGCGACTCGGGCATGTAAAGCTCCGGAGCACGCCCCGGCGTGCGAAGCTTCCCGTCAACGATCGCTACACTTCCAACGTCCAGAAAGTCCGTCCGGATCGCTCCATTCTCGAGCACATGGACCTCGCCCGCATGGTACTCCTCGAGCGGGGTCAACGGTTTGATGCGGCCGAGGCAAAAGGCCCCATCGTTAAACGCTGTGATCGAGTCGGGATTGCCCGCCCGCGCGGCCGCAAGCCACAGACTCCAGTCCCATTCTCCCTTGTGAATCCATTCGTAACACCCATCGAACCACCAGCCGTGAACGAGCGGGCCGTATTGCAGCGAATACTCCCGTACGAACCGCGGATACCGATCGAGGAACTCCCGATGGTCGGACTCATCCCATCCGAACACGGCGCGAATATCCGGATCCTTGCAGGCCATGTCACCCGGAATATAGACGATGAGCTTCTTCTGCCGCTCGGCCAATCGACCGGCAATCTGACGCACCAGATCCCGCTGTGGAGTCCGCCCCGGCAGCCGCGGGTCCAGAAAGGCGTTGGGACTGTTATAGTACCCGGTGTTCTGCCCAATGGTGAAAATCAGCCAGTCCGCCCCCGTGGCCAGGAACTCGCCGATAAAGCCGTCCACATCGAAACCGTCGATGATCCGATTGAGATTCCGCGTTCGCTCGGTCGCCGTCCGACCGTCCGGCGAAACCAGATAGTGGACCATAACGCCATACGTCCCTTCGGCCAGCCACGCCGCCCGCATCCCTGATGATCCTGCCGACATGATCGCTCCTGATGATAGTCCCAACCGCCATGTCTACTTGCCGACGAATGTGCACGTCTGATAGCGATCCACCGATTTGCTGTCGCCGATGCCGCCGCCCCACTCGAGCCACCCTTTGCGCCCGCCCCCGTCGTTATCGTTCACCAGGAACGAAAACAGCATCGTCCCATTCGTCGGACGGATCGGCGGAATCTGCGACCACGGAATCACGCAGCGATAGACCACCGTCGCCCCCTCGCGTGTGGCGCTGAATCTCGCCCCGGCTACAACGCTGTCCGGATTCGTCGCCGGCGGATACGCCGGGCATTCCGCATACACGCCCCGTTCGGTCAATGCCACGCCGAATTCATATCGCGTGTCCGTATCCGACGCCACGCCGAATTGAATGCTGTCGCCTTGCCATATCGGCTCTTTCGGATGCGCCTGATGAAATCGATCGTCCTCGATTCTCGCCGTCACGTAAAACTGCTTCGCGTCCCAGCCCAGCCACACCCGCCCTGATATATCCGCTGGGCCGTCGTAATCCTTGATCTTCTTCGTTGAAAACTTATCCAGATCGATATAATGCGTCCCCTCACATGCCGAACCCACCCATTTGACGATTGGGCTGTAACTCACGCTGCGGGCCAATACGATCGGAGCGCCCGCTGAAAACTCAAAACTCAGCGTCGCCGGAAGAATGCGGTACAAGTCCAACACCGGAATCGCCGTCGTCACCGGCCGACTCGATGCCGCCTTGATCGTCTTGCGAATCGCCGCCTCGCCTGTCTGCTCGCCGATCGTCCACTTCACAGATTTCAGCGTCACATCGCGATCGACGCTGTGATTTGCAATCACCGCATCAAGCCGCCCATCCTTCCTGATCTGCGCCGACTTGAGCTCCACGCCGTCCATCACCTGAACCGTCACGCTGCCGTAGCCGATGACGCCGTCTCCCTTCTTCAATCGATAGACGATCGTTCGACTGCCCGCGGTCGCAGCCTTGCCCAGATCGATCGCTTTCGCTTCCGCCCGCCCACTGATCGCAAACGTCGCTCCTTCGATTTCCAGTACGCCATGCACGCCCGCCTCGGTGCGACACGTCAAAACGATCGGATCGCCCACGGCGATTCTCTGCGGCGTGCCTATGCCGAATCTCGCCTCAGGCCGAATCGATCGAATCGGCCCGGCGACATAGATCGGCGCGCCGTTGAGCGTCAATGCGATATCGCCTTCCTCGCCCTGCACCGCCTGCCTGTTTCCCATCATATCGGTAATCGCAATCGGCCGATCCGCGCTGATCGTCACGCGCGTCGGCTGTAACGCCCACATTAAGCGCTGCTCGTCGTCGCCCTTCGTAAACCGCAGACTCCACACGCTCGGCGGCGTGTCGTCGCGCCCGGCAGACGCCCAGCCGGTCAATTGTCGCGCCATCACCGCCAGCGCCGCATATGCCGGCTTCGGTGTCAATCTTCCTCGCGGGTCATCCCAGTGCCGGACGATGCCGAACTGGCTCTCGATCCCGTCATCCACGTCGCAAATCAGTTTATACCAGTAATTCCTCGGCACGCCCTTCGACCACAGCACCGCGTAACATCGAACCAGATACTCCGCCTGCGTCTCCGGCGTAATCGACCACTCCGGAATCGACGGCCACGACACCTCCGTACTCCATACCGGAATCATGCGACCCGTCTTGTTATGCCGATCGATAATGCCGAACAACTTGTCAATGTCGCCGTCGAGCGTTTCCGGCGTTTCATTCCAGCGATCCCATCGATACGGATGCACCGACACCGCGTCCATATCC
>JAAYCJ010000009.1 GCA_012729815.1 Phycisphaerae bacterium
ATTTGCGCCTAAATCCGGATGCCGGGCGAGTTTCCGGCGTTGCGGCGACGGTTTGGCGGGTGGTGCGTTGGACGGCAATGGCATCCGCTGGTGATTGGGAGTATGGCCCATGAAGAGAGCTTTGATCGGAGTGTTGGCGTTGGTGACGTCGTCGGCGGTGTGGGGGTATCCTCAGCCGGCGTTGGTGTCGTCGGCGTGGCAGCTTGACTTTCGTTACGAGAATATCAGGCGGATTAAGGTTTTTGTGCCGGGCGAGGGGGTTCAGAGTTTCTGGTACATGATCTATACGGTAGAGAACAACACCGGTCGGGACGTGGTGTTTCATCCGGAGTTTGCGTTGGTGACGGACGGGCTGGAGGTGCTGCGGTCGCGGGTGAGCGTTCCGCCGGAGGTATTTGGGGCGATCAAGCAGCGTCACGCGCAGACGTATCCGTGGCTTGAGCATCCGCGGGAGTTGGTGGGCAGGATGCTGCAGGGGGAGGACAACGCGCGGGATTCGGTGGCGATCTGGCCGGATTTCGATGTGAAGACGACGCGGTTCGACGTGTTCGTGGAGGGGCTATCGGGTGAGGCGGTGGAGGTGAGGAATCCGCTTTTCGAGGCGGGCAAGAGCGACCCGTCGAAGGTTCAGCCGACTTTTGTGCTTCGCAAGACGCTGATGGTTCCGTATATTCTGCCGACGGATCCGGCGAAGCGGGAGCAGGTGGATCCGGGTCCGGGGTCGCAGCCGACTCAGGAATGGGTGATGCGGTAGCGTCGGGCGGCTGGGGCGTTTTTGGTTCAGAGGCGGAAGTATTTCTCCAGAGGAGATCAAATCGTGCGTTCCGACGTAGTGAAGAAGGGATTCGAACGGGCACCGCATCGCAGTCTTTTCAGGGCGTGCGGGGTGCGGGATGAGGATTTCGGCAAGCCGTTTATCGGGGTGGCGAACAGCTATTGCGAGATCGTGCCGGGGCACGTGCACCTGAACAAGGTGGCTGAGGTGGTCAAGGCGGCGATACGGGAGGCGGGCGGGGTGCCGTTCGAGTTCAACACGATCGCGGTGTGCGACGGGATCGCGATGGGTCACATGGGGATGCGGTACAGCCTGGCGTCGCGCGAGCTGATCGCGGATTCGGTGGAGACGATGGTCCGGGCGCATGCGTTCGACGGGCTGGTGTGCATACCGAATTGCGACAAGATCATACCGGGCATGCTGATGGCGGCTGTGCGGTGTAATATACCGACGATTTTCGCGTCGGGCGGACCGATGGCGGCGGGGAAGCTGTCGGACGGGACGGTGGTCGATCTGATCAGCGTGTTCGAGGGGATCGGCAAGTACAAGCAGGGCGGGATCGGGGACGAGCGACTCAAGGAGATCGAGGACGTGGCGTGTCCGACGTGCGGTTCGTGCAGCGGGATGTTCACCGCCAACAGCATGAACTGTTTGTGCGAGGCGCTGGGGATCGCGCTGCCGGGCAACGGGACTATCTTGGCGAGCAGCAGGGCGGCGCTGAATCCGGAGCGGGTGAAGCTGTTCCAGCAGGCTGGGCGCACCATCATTGACCTGGTCAAGCGGGACCTGAAGCCGCGTGACATCATCACGCTCACAAGCCTCGACAATGCGTTCGTGCTGGATATGGCGATGGGTGGGTCGACCAATACCGTTCTGCACGGTCTGGCGTTGGCGAGCGAGGCGGGCATCGACTATGACCTTGACCGGATCAACAAGCTCTCGGAGCGGACGCCGAATATCTGCAAGGTCTCGCCGTCGAGTCCGTACCACGTGGAGGACGTGGACCGGGCGGGCGGGATTCCGGCGATCATGAA
>JAAYCJ010000010.1 GCA_012729815.1 Phycisphaerae bacterium
CCGGCAGCGAGCGGGCGTATGGCCGCCGCGGCACGTGCACGGTCAACCGAAACCGCGAGAAGACCGCGGGCACCCGATAGTTGGCCAGCCACCCGCCGTACTCGATGCCGGAGTCCCGAAGCGTCCGGATCGCCTGCGCCGGATACCGGACCCCATAGACGCGGGCCCGCAGACCCAGGCGGCGGACCGGCTCGACCAGGAACTCGACCAACTCCGCTGAGCGCTCCTCGTCGCCCCAGTTGCCGATCCACACCAGGTCGCCCTCCTTGTCCGTGTGTTCCAGCGGGCGGAATACGCGGACGTCGGCGGCTTCGTGCCACGTCCAGGCCCGCCGCGTCCATCCCTCGCCCAGGTAGATCCGGCGGATGACCTCGCCGAATGCCAGCACGCCGTCGTAGAACCGCAGATCGTAGCGGGCCATCGCATCGCGGTCGCTGACGCAGCGGTGGTGCGTGTCGTGAAAGAGCAGCTTGAACCGACGGCGCTGCCGCCGGTGCGACCCAATGGCGGCCACCAGATCGTGGTCGTTCCACTCGTGGACGATCACCAGGTCGGCGTCCTCCAGAACGCGGTTCAGGTCGAGCCGCTTCTTGTTGTAGCGAAAACTGGCCAACTGCGGATAGGCGCCGCGGTAGGCCGTCAGCGCCGCCGGCCCGCGCTCGCGCACGAGGTTCTCGACGCTCCAGGAGTCCAGCGGCTCGTAAATCCGCACGTCGTGGCCGCGGGCCAGCAGCTCCGAGGCCACCCCGCGGA
Source organism: Phycisphaerae bacterium (assembly GCA_012729815.1). NCBI lineage: Bacteria > Pseudomonadati > Planctomycetota > Phycisphaerae > Phycisphaerae bacterium. The sequence goes on from JAAYCJ010000010.1 coordinate 754, forward strand.
GGAAGTGGGCGTTGCCGTGATTCCAGTCCGAAATCAGCGAGTGGTAGAACATCACGATGTTCATGCGGCGTCTTCCTATCCTTGCAGCAGCGACTCGGCCCCGTCGATATAGATCACGGCGCCGCTGATATGGTCTGATTGGTCGGAGGCCAGGAACGCGACCAGCTCGGCGACCTGCTCCGAGGTGCCCGGCTCGCCTCTGGTCAGCGGAATCCGGCCCTCGGGAAACTCCACCGGCGTGCCGAGGTGCTCCAGGTCCCGGTGCTGGGTGCTCTCCGAGATTTCCGTCTTGATCGCGCCGGGACAGATCGCGTTGACCCGAACGCGGTGTTTGGCCAACTCCAAAGCGATCATCTGGGTGAACGCCACCTGCCCGGCCTTCGAGCACGAGTAGGCGGTGGCTCCGGTGTTCGAAAAGATCCGATTGCCGTTGACCGACGAAGTGATGATGACCGACCCGCCGTTGCGCTTCAGATACGGCGTGGCGTACTTGACGGTCAGGAACGTGCCCTTGAGGTTGACCTCGAGGGTCTTGTCCCACTCGTCGGGCTCCAGCTCCTCGATCGGGGCCCAGACCCCGTTGATGCCCGCGTTGGCGAAGACGATGTCCAGCCGGCCCCAGCGGTCGGCGAGCCTATCGATCGCCTTCTTGATCTGCGGCGGCTTGGAGATGTCCGCGGTCAACGCGACCGCCTCGCCGCCGTCGTTCTTGATCCGCTCGGCGACCTCGCGGACCTCCTCCGCCGTCCGCGACAGCACGCCCACCCGCGCCCCGTGCGACGCCAGCAGCTTGGCCGACGCCTCGCCGATGCCCGACCCAGCCCCGGTGACCAACGCGACCCTATCCTTCAGGTGCATCGTAATTCTCCTTCAAACTGCCCGATAGTCCCCTGGCAACGCCCGCCTCCAGCGGCTGGGAGGTCGGAGCAAGCCGGCGGTAGATATCCAGGTAACCGTGAGCCATCGCCTCCGGCGCAAAATCCCGCGCCCGCTGCCGGGCCCGACCAGCCAGGCCCGTCCGCAGGGCGTCGTTCTCGATCAGCGACCGAATGGCGCGGGCAATCGCCAGCGGTTCATCGGGCGGAACAAAGATCGCAGCGTTGCTCCAGTTCTCGCGAAGACTCTCGATGTCCCCGAGCACCAGCGCGCAGCCGGATAGCGCCGCCTCCAGAATCGATAAGCCGAACGGCTCGTAGCGGGCGGGCAACGCGTAGATCGACGCCCGGCCCAGCCACGACGCCAGAGTCGGCTGGTCCAGATTGCCCACCAGTTGCAGATGCCTCAATGCCGCCGCCCGATTCGTATCCGGATGCCGCGCCTCGCCCGCGACGATCACCGGCCAGTCCAACTCCGGCGCGACCCGTTCCAGCGTGGCGATGTTCTTGGCCTCGTCCCAGACCCGTCCGGCGGCAAAGACGAACGGCTCCTTGCCGCTGGGTGCAAAGAGGCCGGCGCCGCGCCCGTTGGGTACGATCCGGCCGTCGCGAAACGGCCCGTAGTAGCGCTCCAAAGCCCGCAGCATCGCCCGCGTCGGGCTGACCACCACATCAGCCCGTTCCAGCCCCTCGCGAACCCGCCGGCGATAGGTGTTCCACGTGTCCGGCGCGTTTTCCCCGCGAACCGCCGACCACCACGACAGCACGCACGAATGGCCGACCGCCAGCACCGGCGCGGAAAAACCGAGGGCGGCATGGGCGTAGCCGTTGACGTGAACTACGTCCGGCCCGACCTCCCGCTCGATCGCCAGCAGCCACCGGCCCGCGCGGTCCACGTCGTCCCACGGATCGTCCATCCACTCCAGCTTGAACGCGCTTTCGTGGATGGTGACGTTCTCCAACGCTGCGGCGTCGCGCCGCTGGGCGGGGCTCAGCGCGGTCCCCATGCTCGCCAGATGCACACGCACCTGGTGACGGGCCAACGCGGCGCACAACTCCATCGCGTAGGTCCATACCCCGCCGACGTTGTCGGTCGTCATCAGTACGTTCATCATCTCGGTGCGCCGACGACCGTCCGGCGTCGGCATGCCGGACCGCCTCGACCACACGCCCCCCTCGGACGGATATTCTACTCCATGGTCACGATTGCCTTGAGGAACCCGTCGGGCCGGTCGCGGGTCATGCTCAGCGCCTCCCCGAGCTGCTCCAGCGGCAGTGAGTGGGTCAGCAACCCGCCCGGATCGATCCGCCCCTGCTCGACGGCTTCGACGGCCTCCCTCATCCCGCTGATGTACACGTTCTGGTCGCGCTCGTGGGCGTTGATCACGTCCAGGCCGCGCCAGTTCCAAAGCTGCATGTTGATCTGCCGCAGGCCGTCCTGATGATACCCGGCGATGATGAGCATGCCCCGCTCAGCGGCCAGTTCGCCGCAAAGCTCAAGCGGCTGCTGCCTGCCCACCGCCTCGATCACGCGCTCGCAAAGCCGCCCGCCCGTCAACGCCTTGACCTTCTCGACGATCGGACCCGCCTCGTCGGTCAGTTCGATGGTCTCCGCGGCGCCGGCCTTGCGGGCCACCTCCCGCGAGAACGGACGACGGCTGATCGCAACCACGGTGGCGCCGGCCTTGGAGACCAGCTGCGTCAGCAGCGCCCCGAGAAACCCGATCCCCACGATCGCCACCGTCTGCCCCGGATGAACGTCGCAGCGGCGGAAAATGTTCATCGCGCAGCCGAGCGGTTCGCCGGGAAACGGCACGCCGGCCAGCGAATCCGGAATCATCACGACGCCTCTGGCGTCGGCCACGTCGTATGGCGCATAGGCGTTGTAGGTGATGGCGGTCACCCGCTGGCCCTCGACCACGTCCTCGACGTCCGATCCCAGCGCGTCGACCACGCCCCAGCCCTCATGCCCCAACGCCCCGGGCGTCATGGGATACTCGAACCACGGCCGGCCGTCCCACGGCGGAACGTTCGACCCGCAGACCCCGCATCCCTCCAGACGGATGCGGACCTGCCCGAACCCCGGCTGCGGGATCGGCACCTCCTCGATCCGCATCTTCTTCGGTTCGGTGATGACGGCCGCCGCCATCGTGGTGCGGGTGTGGACGGACTCGGACGCTTGCCTGGACGTCATGATCATATCGTCACCCTGACCTTTCGTTCGCCGGCCGACGTGGCCATCGGCCACGAGACCTCGTAGTTCTCGCGCAGCCACTGATGCAACTGCCCGACTCCGGCGCGGACGCCGACCCGCGGTTTCCAGCCGGCCGCCGAGGCAAACCGGGCGACGTCCGAGACGTAGTACCGCTGATCGCCGGTCCGCCAGTCCTCGTAGAAGACCGCCGGTTCCTCCCCGTGCAGTTGCCCGATCATCGCGATCAGTTCGAGCAGGCTGACCGTGTTGGCGACTCCGCCGCCGATATTGAACGCCTGACCGGCCAGCCGGTCGATCCGGTGGCGGGCCAGCAGGAACGCGTCCACCAGGTCCTCGACGAACAGCACGTCCCGGACCTGCATGCCGTCGCCGTAGATGGTGATCGGCTCGCCGCGAATCGCCTGGATCAGAAAGTGCGCCACCCAGCCCTGGTCCTCGGTGCCGAACTGGTGCGGCCCGTAGATGCAGCTCATGCGGAACACCGCGGTCTTCAGGCCGAACGACCGGGCGTAATCGAGAATGTACTGATCGGCCGACCCCTTCGAGCAGCCGTACGGGCTGTGGAAATCCAGCCGCTGCTCCTCGCTCACCCCGTGCCGCCGGACCTCCGGGTCGACCGGCTCGTAACGCGAACCGTTGGCGCGGAGCTCCAGGTTGCCCAGGTCGCCGTACACCTTGTTGGTCGAGGTCATGAGGATCGGAGGCGGATCCTTCGCCGCCCGGGCTTCCTCCAGCAGGTTCAGCGTCCCGCGGACGTTGATCTCGAAATCCTCGTCGACGTCGCACAGGCTGGTGGTCACCGCGACCTGGGCGGCGAAGTGGAACACCTCGTCGGCCCGCCGGACCGCCTCGCGCAGCGCATAGCGGTTGCGGACGTCCTCGATGTGGATTTCCACCCGGTCGCCGTGGGTCTCCTTGAGCCACGCCCAGTTCCGCTCGACGCCCTCGCGCGACAGGTTGTCGTAGACCAGCACGCGCTTGCCCGCACGGGCCAGCCGGTCGGCCAGATTGGAACCGATGAATCCCGACCCGCCGGTGATGAGGCTGACCGGGCGCTCCTCCGCCGCCCGGCGGCGCCCGTTGACGCCGTGCAGGCCGCCGATCCGGCTCACGCCCTCCACGCCGCCGCCGCACCAGACCCGGTGCAGCAGCTTCGGCTGGTTGCCGGCCCGCTTCATGCCGAAGTGGTACTCGCGGTCGTCGCTGTGAAACCCCTCGACGGTGGGCAGGCTCGGATCCAGGTCGCGAAGCGAGTACCAGTACACCCGCTGCACCGGCGCCCGGACCGCATTCAGAAACGCCCGAATCTGCCCGTGGTGGTCGTGCCGCCACGTGGAGTAGCCGGCCTCGGTGATCCAGACCTCGGCTCTGCACCCGTGCTCCCGCAGGACGCGGTTGACCTTCTCGACCGGCTCGGACCAGTCGGACCAGTCAAACTCCCACGTGCCCGGAAAGCCGTGAATGCCCACCACGTCGATGTGATCCATCACGCCGCGGTCAAACATCAGCCCCAGCCATCCCGGATCGACCGGACTCATCCCGCCCAACACCGTCTTGCGGCCCAGATGCCGCGCCCAATAGGCGGCCCCGCCGATCGTCTGCCCGAAGATCAGCCACCGGTCGTCGAGCGTCCAGTCCCACTCGCTGATGTTGTTCGGCTCGTTCCACAGCTCGACCCACTCGAAGTGCTTGCCGTACTTGGTGATCATCACGTCGACGAAATCAGCGAACGCCTTCGGGTCGCGCGGCGGCGACGAGGTCTTCGGCTGAAGCCCAAGCTCGACCGGCGTGTAACAGAAGCACGGCAGAACGCGGACTTGGCGGACCAACCGGCAGACCATCCAGTCGTACCACGCCTCGCCGTCGTCCCGCGTGTAGTCGTGCCACGAAATCCCGGTGCGCAGCTCCGTAACGCCCAACGCCTTCAGGTCCGCCAGGGCCTCTTCGACCCGCTGGTACTCGCCGGGATGAAACCACTCCAGTACGCCGACCGTCGCGGACGAGGCGGCGATCGCGGCCGCCGATTGGTCCGGCGGACCCGCCCGATTGCCGTTCGAGTCGTTCATATCGTCAACCCTCGTCTTTCCAGTTCTCCGCTGGCCTGCTCGACGCGGTCCTGGGCCGCCTGGCCCTCCAGCGATTCTACCAGCTCCGACAATCCGTCGGCCAGGGCGACCTGCGGGCGATATCCCAGAATCCGCTCCGCCGCGCCGATGTCGGCGAAACAGTGGCGGATGTCGCCGACGCGGTAGCGGCCGTTGACCTGCGGAGCCAGGTGGGCCTTGCCCATGATGCGGATCAGTTCCTCGGCGATCTCCAGCACCGTGGCGTGCCGGCCGCTGCCGATGTTCAGCACGCACCCGGCCGCCTTCTCGGACTCCAGGGCCAGCGCGCAGGCGCTGGCCACGTCGTGGACCGAAACGAAGTCCCGCCGCTGCCGGCCGTCCTCAAAAATCAACGGCGGTTTGTCGTTCAGCAGCCGCGAGGCGAAAATGGCCATCACCCCGGTGTACGGGTTCGACAGAGCCTGATTGGGCCCATAGACATTGAAAAACCGAAGGGCCACCGTCGGAATGTTGTAGGCCTCGCCGATCATCAGGCACAGCCGCTCCTGATCGTATTTCGAAAGGGCGTAGACCGACACCAGCACCGGCGGCTTGCTCTCGGGCGTCGGCACCGGTGTCAGCGGCTCGCCGCGCTCGTCCCGCAGCTCCCACTCGCCCCGGCGAAGCTGATCGAGCTTGCGCACCGCGCCGGCCGCCAGGCGGCCGTCGGAGGCTTGGTAGAGCCCTTCACCATACAGGCTCATGCTCGACGCCACCACCAGCCGCTCCACCGGATTCTCGATCAGAGCCTCCAGCAGCACAGCCGTGCCCATGTTGTTCGTGCTGGTGTAGTGGGCGACCTGGTACATGCTCTGGCCCACGCCGACCGCCGCCGCGAGGTGGACGACCGCGTCGGCCCGCTTGAGCGCCGCGCCGACCGCCGCCGGATCGCGAACGTCGCCGACCGCCAGTTCCACCTCGGGATGCAGATATCCGGGCCGCTGGCCCTGCGGCCCATGCACTTGCGGCGAGAGATTGTCCAGCACCACAACCCGATACCCGCGCTTCAGCAGCGCGACCGCCACGTGCGAACCGATAAACCCAGCCCCGCCGGTGATCAGAACCGTTTTCGCCATGGATGGATACCCCCTGCGTGTCTGCAACCCGCGCCGACTCCCGACACGGGCGGCGCGACTCGTCCTTGTCGCCTCAACGACGCCGATCCGACGCGCCCGAATGAGCGCTGGTGCATGGAAGCCATTGGATTCCCCCGTTGTCCCCGCCTTCTACGGCCCGCAAACGTGCACAAAGTATAGGTGGTGCATCATGTTTTGTCAAGACATTAATCCTGCAGACACAGGTGGAGCAGGCCTATCGGGCACAATCGGTTGGCCCTCAACGCGCTGTCGATTTGGAGAATGTCGCACCGGCGGCTGATCCGAAAAACGCTTGCACGGCGGCGCCTTCCGACGTAGGATACAAACCGCTGGGGGTGTACACATTAGCATCAACATTGGTCTCTTGTCGAGATGCTGCGCCCCGTGCGCCGCGATCGGCGAGGAAAGGGGGAGACGAGATGGATATGGCCGTGGTGGGAACCGGATACGTGGGCCTGGCTGCGGGAATCTGTTTCGCCGAGGCGGGCAATCGGGTGATCGGCGTGGACGTTGATGAGCAGAAGATCGCGAGGCTCCGCCGCGCCGAGCTGCCGATCTACGAAGTGGGGCTCCAGGAGATGCTCGAACAAAACCTCGCCGCCGGACGCTTGAGCTTCACCAGCGATCTGGCCGACGCGGTGCGCCGATCGCCGGTCGTCTTCATCACCGTCGGCACGCCGCCGCGCCACGACGGCGAAGCCGACACCGCCGCCCTCGAGGCGGTCGCCGCCGACGTGGCCAGGGCCATGCCGGAGCACCGAATCGTGGTCATCAAAAGCACGGTCCCGGTGGGAACCAACCGCCGCCTGCAGCCGGAACTGGCCGAGCTGACCGCCGTGCCGTTCGACCTGGTCAGCAATCCCGAGTTCCTCAAGGAAGGCTGTGCCGTCGACGACTTTCTGCGGCCGGATCGCGTGATCATCGGGACCGACAGCCCGCACGCAGCCGAGGTGATGGCCCAACTCTACTCGCCGTTCGTCCGCAACGGCCGCCCGCTTATCGTCATGGATCCGACCAGCGCCGAAATGGCCAAGTACGCCGCCAACGCCATGCTCAGCACCAAGATATCGTTCATCAACGAGGTCGCCAACCTCTGCGACCTCTTCGGCGCCGACGTCAACGACGTCCGCCGCGGAATCTGCAGCGACTCGCGCATTGGCTACCAGTTCCTCTATCCCGGCCTCGGGTACGGCGGGTCGTGCTTTCCCAAGGACGTCTCGGCCCTGATCCACATGAGCGACCGCGTCGGCTATCCCGCCCAACTCCTCAAGGCGGTCAAAGAGGTCAACAGCCGCCAGAAACAGACGCTCCAGAAGAAAATCGTCGACTACTTCGGCGAAGACCTGCGCGACCTGAACTTCGCGGTCTGGGGCGCCGCCTTCAAACCCCGCACCGACGACCTGCGCGAATCCCCGGCCCTGCGGCTTATCGACGATATCCTCTCGCGCTCCGGAGGCGTGCGGGTCCATGACCCCCAGGCCCTGGGCAACCTGCGCGAAATCTTCGGCGACCGCGTCCGGTACTGCGGCGAGATGTACGAGGGACTCGACGGCGCCGACGCCCTGTGCCTGGCCACCGACTGGAACGTCTACCGCAACCCGGACTACCGGAAAATGGGCCAACTGATGCGCCGCCGCGTCGTCTTCGACGGCCGAAACATCTACAACGCTCGCCAGCTCAAGGACTCCGGCTTCACCTACTTCGGCATCGGAACCCACTGACGCCGACCGGGACTCACTCGCGGTCATCCTTGACGAGCAGGTGCTTGAAGAAGCTCCAGATCGTCAGGTCGATCGGCAACGCCAGCAGCAGCCCGAGGATCCCGAACACCTTGCTCCAGAGCACCACGGTGAAAAGCGTCACGATCGGCGGCACCTTGACCGCCTTCTTCATGACGATCGGCGGCAACACGTACGACTCGATGAGCTGGTTCACCGCGTAGATGACCGCCACGCCGACCGCGTAGTAGGTCCCTTGCGAGAGGGCGAACAGGAACGCGATCAAAAACGCCACCGCCGGCCCGATCGTCGGAACAATCTCCGAGAAACCGGCCAGCAACGCCAGCGACAGTGCCAGCGGCAGACCGATCAGCAGAAAACCAATCCATGAAACCGCGGCGACGATGGCCATGCTGACCAGCGTGCCGATCAGTCACCAGCGAAGCTTGGGCGCCAGATCCCCCAGGGCCCCGCGGATCTGCTCGCGACGCCGCGGCCGGAACAGAGAAACGACCGGGGCGATCAGCCGCTGCGGATCCTCAGCCAGCAGATAGATCGCCCCAAACACCAGCAGCACCGCCGCCAGCAGCAGACCTGAAGCAAAACCCGTCGCCGTCGAAACCAGATCCGACACGTTGAAGAACGAACGCACGTTCGTCCAGACCGTCTCGATGGTGATCCGGTCACGCAGCCCCAGGTAGCTGTTGACCCGGTCCAGCAGCGTGTTGAAGCCGTCCCGCAACGCCGGCCACTGCCCCATCTCGTCCTGAAGCCGGCTGCCCAGCAGCCAGCCGACCAGGGCAATCAACCCCAGCGCGATCAGCACCGGCGCCAGCACCGCCGCGATCCCGCCCAGCCAACGCGGCCCGGGCACCCGCCGCGCCAGCGGCCAGACCGCCGCCGCCAACGCGCCCCCCGCCAGCACCCCCAACAGCACGATCCTGGCTGCGGAAAAGAAATGCAGGAACAGCCAGATGCCCACCACCCACAACGTGATCGTCACCAGCGGATAAACCCACACCGGCAGCGGCCCATCCCCCTTCTGCGAGAGCTTCGGCGACGGCTTGTCGTTCATGGCGTGTCCTTTCCACATGCAGCCGTTGGTTCAGGCCTCCAGCGCCTTCAGCACCGCCACGGCCTCGATCGCGCTGGCCTCCTTGTCCTTGATCTCCAGCATGACATCCGGATCGACCTCGACCGCCTCAGCCAGAAACGCTTCAAACGCCTCCGGGTCGAGGTGTTCGCTGTGGCGGCCCGCCCGCTGGCCCGCCGCCTGGGTGCTGTAGTCGACCATCAGCGGCCCGTCTTCGGCCTGCCATGTCGCCGCCGCCAGACGCAACGCCTCGCGGACCGACTCGCCCGCGTTGAGGCACTCGTGATGAAAGCGGTCGAAGACGATCGGCACGCCGGTCCGCCGGTGCACCGTCAGACAGTCGCTCAAACCGAACAGGCGCTCGTCGTTTTCAATCGCCAACCGGCGGCGCACCGGCTCGGACAGACGTTGGTAGTTCTCGCAGAAGCGATCCAGAGCCGCGGGCCTATCGCCATACGCCCCGCCGATGTGAATCTGCACCCGGGCTGCGCGATCCAGTTCCATCAGGTCCAGAACTTGGGCGTGATAGACCAGTTCGGCCGCGCTGCGCGCGATGATGTCTGGATCGAGAGCGTTGATCAGCACGAACTGGTCCGGGTGCATCGAGAGGCGCATGCCGTGGTCGCCCGCGAATCGCCCGATCCGGCTGAACTCGCTGCGAAAGTGATCGGCCCAGTCATAGTCGCAGACCGGATGCGAGGCGAACGGCACGAGGCTCGAACCGATCCGAAAAAAAAGCACTCCGTGTTCCGCGTTGAATGCCAGCGTCCGCTGGAGGCATTCGAGGTTCCCACGGATCGTCTCGACCAGCCGCTGCGGACTGTAGTTGGCGAGCCGGAAGGTCGAGTTGGGGGTGCAGCCGATACGGCGATTAATGCACGGATACCCGATCCTCATCGGCCTTCAACCTTCCCGGCCGCGCATGTGCCCCAAATCAACCCACGCGGGCGTGCAGCGTTTCCTCGATGAACTGCAGGTGAGCCTGCTCGTCCTGAAAACCGCGCTCGACCACGCCCTTGGCCGAACCGGTCAGGTGCCAGGTCCGCGCCTCGTCGTAACGGCGGTTGGTCAACCCCTCGTTCGACTTCATCGCCTTCAGCGCCCCTTCCGTCCCGGTCAGGCTCCGCAGGGCGGTAAAGCCCTCGATCAGGAATCCCTTGAAGTCGCGAGAGTACTCGGGCGGCGTGCCGCCCAAATCGCGAATCTCGCTGGCCAGTTCGGCCACGTGCCGCTGGTGGTCCTGGCGGTACTCGATCAGTTTCTCGCGGATCTGTTCGTCGTCCGCGTCAATCTGGTCGATCGCCTGGTCGTACGCGTGCACCGCGTCGATATCGACCTGTGCCAGCGAACTCAAATTGTCGATCATCTCCTGGTTGGCCATGGTCCGGTCTCCCTTCCGTGAATTGACGGTGCTCGATTTCGGCCGTTTTTACCTGACGCGCCCGCAGTCGGCTAGACGTCAACCGCCGTCCGGTCCACGAACTTGCAGAAGCGGCTCATCTCGCCCGAACTGGTCTCGTCCTGATAGACGAACGCCAGGTCCGACTCCTCGAACTGCTCGAAAAACTCGTCCCACGCGATCGGCTCCAGCGACTCGGCTCCCTCGTAGCCGGGAAAGTCAATCCGCAAAATGCCCGCCTGCTCCTGATCGCCCGCGGTGCCTTGAACGGTGGCGGGCTGACCACCCCGCTCCTCAGCCCATCGGCGGATCGCATCGTGATCGGTCGTGACTTTGCTTTCACCTGACATGATCGGCCCTCCCTTTCCTTGTTCCTTCGATCGGCGGCGTCGGCACGCACGGCGCAAGCCCGCAATCGGGCGGCCCTGGCCTTTGCGCGTGGTTGCACCCCCCAGGTGTATACGTCCCAATTAATACCGAATTCAGTCCCGTTGTCAAGGGCCTATCCGCTGGCGGAACGCAAGCCTTACAGCGGCATCGGGTTTCGATGCCGCGAGGTTTCTGGCGGGTGGATCGGCGGCCGTCTGGCCGGCTATTCGCGCTTGCGCTGCTTATCGGTCCACTGGGCGGCGAGGAGGCTTCGAATCTTCTCCGTTCTCGGCTCCGGCCGCGCGGTCGGCGGCTCGGCGGGCACCTGGACCGGCGAGCGGCCGCTGCTGCGCCGGACGATCAGTTCCGGTTCGACCCGGACCTGTTCGGCGAATGGTCCATCCGCTTTCTGGGCGGCCATCGCCCGCTGCAACAGGTCCACCGTCGCCTCCGCCAGCCGGTCGACTGGCGCGCCCGCCGCGGTCAGCGGCAAGCCCGCCGCCTCGTCCGTCCGCGTGCGGCTGTGGACGACGATTGAGAGGTCCGCGGGAATCCGTCCGCCTTCAGCCAGAAAGCCCGCGGCGAATCGCCCAGCCGCCGGCGGCGACCACGCGAAGACCGCGCTCGGTCGATCCGGCGCGACGGCGAACCGCTTGCCCAGATCAAACCATCCATCGGCGTCCGCGTCGGCCTTCCCAACGATATCGCGGTCGCCCAGTTCCGACCCCACCCGTTCAAGTTCTTCGCGGACCAACCGCGTCTTCTCGTTGTCGTCGGCCAGCAGACCGATCCGCTGGTGGCCCAGGGTCTGAAGGTGTTCGACGGCCAGCCGGGCCGCCGCTTGCCGGTCGCCGTGGACGGTGGAGCACGACGGCCACGCCTCGTCGGCCACCGTGACCACGGCCGTCGAGCCCATGGCCCGCTCCAAGTCTTCGCGCCCGATCGCTTCCGGACCGTACCCGACGATCACCAAGCCGCCCAGCCGCCACGAAAGAAACGACCGAAGACGCTCGCCGGTCGCGCCGGCTGAGCTGTCCAGCGGCAGGCCCACCATCACCTCCAGGTCCATCGCCGCAAGGCGCCTGGTCAGACCGTCGAGCAGCTCCGCCGCGAATGGATCGGTCAACTCCGGCGCCAGTACCCCGACCGCCGGGAGTCGCCGGCTCCGGAAATGCCGCCCCAGCCGGCTCGGCTCGTACCCGCACCGCTTGGCCGCCTCCAGCACCCGCTGACGGGTCTGCTCCGAGTACGCCCCCCCCTGCGACGAAAGGATGTTCTTGACCGTGCTCTTGGCTAACCCGCACGCGTCGGCGATCTGCTGAATGGTCACTGCCAAGGCCTGCTCCTTACAAGTGACAACGCCTGTCCCTCGGTCCTAGTACCGATACTATCGCGATTATATCGCCGTCGACAGCCCTGTCAACAACTGCCGCGGCCCGCCCCCTTTGCCGGCGTGAGGTGCCAAAATGCCCATTGACATGAATTGCAAAGGGGGATACACTAGAGGCGTATTTAACGTTAAAGTTGCGCAGCAATCGACTATGGTAACGATCAGTGACATCAGCCGCCAGTTCGGGGTTTCGCCCATGACGGTCAGCAACGCCCTGAACAACCGCAAGGGCGTCTCTGCGGACAAGGCCGCAGCCATCCGCGACTACGCCCAGCGAATGGGCTACCGCCCGGCCTACATGGCCCGGTCCCTGCTTCGCGGCAAGACCGACATGATCGGCCTGTGCCTGCGCGACACGCCCGAGGACCCCTGGCTGGCCGGGCTGATCCACCGCATTCAGGAGGGGCTCCACCAGGCCGGCTACCATCTGAACCTGATCATCGCCCACGACGGCCTCGAACACCAGCGGTGGGCCATCGACCGATTCAAGGAGTTCCGAGTCGACGCCGCCATCGTCGGGCCGCTGGGCTTTCGGCAGCAGTACGATGCCCTGGCCGAGCGGCTGGCCGGTTTGCCCTGCGCGCTGGCGTTCGACGCGATCGAACCGCTGCCGATCGACCACGTCAAACTCGACACCCACGCCGGAGCGAAGCTGGCGGTGGACCACCTGGTTTCCCGCGGCCACCGGACCATCGGCCTTCTGAACACCAACTCCAACGAACGGGACCGCCCATTACTGCCGACCCGCCACACAGGATTCATCGAGGCGATGGCCCGTCACGGCTTGGAGGTCCGCCAGGAGTGGATTCTCTGTCTCGCCGACCCGTACGCCGATCCGGAACAGCCGCTGCGGGAATTTCTCGCCTCGGGACGCCCGCAGCCGAGCGCGTGGTTCTGCCACAACGATTGGCACGCCGCCCATGCGGTGCGGGTGTTGCAGGAATTCGATCTCAATGTTCCCCGCGACGTTTCAATCGTCGGGTTCGACAATCAGCCGGTGGCCGAGCTGATCCTGCCCGGGATCACGAGCATCGGGTTCGACGTGGCGGTCTACGCCCGCCGGATCGTCGAGATGGTGGTGGCGGGGGTCGCCAGAACGCGCGACGGCGGCCGCGATCGGCAGGGCGCCGTCCGGCAGTTTCAACTGGCCCCGTACCTGATCGAGCGTCACAGCGTGGCGGACCTTAAGGCGGCTGAGGCATGAACAACAGAACCATCACAAGGCGGCGGTGTTTCACCCTCATCGAACTGCTCGTGGTCGTGGCGATCATCGCGGTGCTGGTGGCGATCCTCCTGCCCGCCCTCGGCGAGGCCCGACGGCAGGCGATGCGCACGCAGTGCCAGGCGAGACTTCATCAGACCGCCTTGGTGGTGCGGCTCTACGCGGACGATCATCAGGACCGGGTCTGGTTGACGCCGACTTACGCAAGCTGGCATGGCTGGCCGTACTACATCCCTTCGATGGCGTGGATCCTGGAGCCGTACCTGGATGGCGATTGGAAGGACCACCTGCACTGCCCAGCCGCGGCGGGCAAACCCGGCGGCAACGCCGCCGACGGACTCGATTACGGCGGAAGCTGTTCATCGGAGGATTTCGGCCAGCCGCCGGCGGGGCACCGCAAGCCGTTCAAGCTGATCGACTACGCCCACCGGGCGATCGTATCCGACCGTTTCTGGTCGTGGGGGTCCAGCGTCGCCAACCACTGGCATGAGACCGGCATCAACGTCCTGTGGGGCGACGGCGGGGTGCGGTGGTTCGATGACCGCAGCCGGGCCCTGCTAGACCTGGTGAACCGCCCGGACAGCGGGTACTACTACGTGACGGTGGCGTTCGATCAGATCAGCGGCGGCGGCCCCTAGAACCATCGACCCATTCTTTGAGCCAGGAGCGGCATGAACGGACATTCACTGATTGCGGTGGCGGTTGTGCTCGCGTTGAGCGGGTTGGCCTCTGGCGGCGGGTGGACCGACGATTTCGAATCCTATTCGGACGCCGCGGCGCTGCGGGCGGTCTGGGGCCCGGAGCGCTTTGCCGCTGCGCACCAGCCGCAGCTTGCTCGCGATGCCGGCTCGTCGTACATGGCGGTCAGCTACAACGGCAACGCGGGAGTTCGCGGTTTCGATCTGCCCGCGGGGCCGGACGACGCGATCGTGATCTGCGCGCGGGTGCGCGGGCAGGCGCGGGCGGGCACGCTGCGGATGTCGGTGGGGCCGGAGGCGATGGCGTGGAACCGGGCGCAGGGGCATTTGGTTTTCACGATCGGGGAGCGGCCGTCGGTGGTCAACGAACTGGGTCGGATCGCAGCGGCTGGCGAAGATGCACCGACGATCGAGGCGGACCGCTGGTATGAGTTGGAGCTCGTGGTGTCTCCGAACCCGATCCGCGGCGGGACGTACCAGGCCTTCGTGGACGGGGTCGAGATCGGCCCGACGGTCGGTTTCGACCATTTCAAGGCGGAGGTCCCAGCGGCGGTGCGGTTCGGGTACTACGGAACGGGCGACGGGAGTTTCTTCATCGACGACGTGAGCGCCGCAGCCGGCGAATCGCGTCGGGCGGAGCTGCCGCTTCGCGAGCGGATCGGCGTGGAACTGCCGCCGCCCGGGCCGATGGGACGGTGGCATCATGATAACACGATCGCGATGCCCCTGCGGTTTTGCGGAAGCATGGACGCAGCCAAATCGCTCGAGGCGGCGTTGTTCATCAATCACGGCAACCACGCCGACGAAGCCGAGTCCGAACCGATTCAGGAACTCATGATTACCCCCGACGGCAGCGGCCGTTGCATGGCGACGTTTGAGGACGTGCCCTTTGGGATGTACACGTTTCGGGTGCTGGCGGCCGGTGAGGACCGAGCGTACGAGGTCCTGGCGGAGGATCTCGTGGCGATGACCCATCGGACGCCGTCGGCGGCCGACCCGAACGCGTGGGTGTGGGGCATCGACGGACACGCCGACCGCAACGACCGGCGGATCGA